>DASUIK010000333.1:0-5199 GCA_036279795.1 Burkholderiaceae bacterium
CGGTAGGTGGAATACGACCACGGGCTGACCAGCAGCGGCACGTGGTAGTGCTGGTCGGTGTGGGCCACGCCAAAGTCCAGCGCCACCCGGCTCAAAAAATTGGGCTCGGGCAAAGCCACGTCCTTGGCCTTGAAGTAGCCCTGCACATCGAAGACCAGCCGGTAGGTGCCCACCTTGAGGTTGGTGTTGTCGTAGAGCGGGCCATCCGGATTGCGCCCGTCCGCGTTCAACTGGAAGCGCTTGACCAGCGTCGCGCGAAGCTCGTCGCTGCCGGCCACGGTTTCAGTGGTGTACAACGCCACCGACATGCCCGCAGCGGGGCAGCCGTTCATGGTGTCCAGTACGTGGGTGCTCAGGCCCATGGCTCTTCCTTTGTCTCAATCGGTGAGGGATGTGCGGTCGACCAAAAGTGTATACAGTTTTTGGATTTATGGCTATGATGAATCCATGGAATCGTCCAGCACACGCCAGATTGTTGAATCGCTGAGCCGCGCCATCGTGGAGCACCGGCTGCACCCGGGCACCAAGCTGGCGGAGCAGAAACTCGCCGACCATTTTGGGGTGTCGCGCACCCTGGTGCGTCAGGCCCTGTTCCAGCTGGCGCAGAACCGGCTCGTCACCCTGGAGCCCGCGCGCGGCGCCTTCGTCTCCACCCCGTCAGTGGACGAAGCACGGCAGGTCTTCGCCGTGCGCCGCATGCTGGAGGCGCAGATGACCCGCGAATTCGTGCGTACCGTCACGCCCACCAAGATCAAGGCCCTCAAGGCCCATGTGGCTGAAGAGCGCAAGGCCGTGGACGGCACGGACGTGGCCAGCCGCACCGAGTTGCTGGGCGACTTCCACGTGCGCATGGCCGAGCTCATGGGCAACAACGTGCTGGCAGAAATGCTGGGCGAGCTGATCTCACGATGCGCCCTCATCACCCTGATGTACCAAAGTGCACACGCCGCCGGGCACTCGCACGAAGAACACGCCGCCATCGTCAAGGCCCTCGCCGACAAAGACGCCGAGCTGGCCGTCGAATTGATGGACCTGCACCTGCGGCATGTCGAGGAAAACCTCACCTTCGACCGCAAGCTGCCCACCAACAACCTTTCCATGGCCCTTTCCTGAGCGTCATCCATGAGCACCTACGACACCACCCAGCCCTACCCCCGTGACCTCATCGGCTACGGCCGCCAAGTGCCACATGCCCAATGGCCGAACGGCGCCCGCATTGCGGTGCAGTTTGTCCTCAACTACGAAGAGGGTGGCGAAAACTGCGTGCTGCACGGCGACGCCGGCTCGGAACAGTTCCTGTCCGAGATGTTCAACCCGGCCTCCTTTCCGGACCGCCACATCAGCATGGAAGGCATCTACGAGTACGGCTCGCGCGCCGGCGCTTGGCGCATCCTGCGCGAGTTCGAAAAGCGTGGCCTGCCGCTGACGGTGTTCGGCGTGTCCATGGCGCTGCAGCGCCACCCCGAACTGACCGCGGCGTTTGTCGAACTGGGCCACGAGATCGCCTGCCACGGCTGGCGCTGGATCCACTACCAGAACCTGGACGAAGCCACCGAGCGTGAGCACATGCGCATAGGCATGGACATCATCGAGCAGATGACGGGCAGCCGTGCTCTGGGCTGGTACACCGGCCGCGACAGCCCCAACACCCGCCGACTGGTGGCCGATTTCGGTGGCTTCGAGTACGACAGCGATTACTACGGGGATGACCTGCCCTTCTGGATGAAGGTCAAAAAAACCGATGGCAGCGTGGTGCCGCAACTCATCGTGCCCTACACACTGGACGTGAACGACATGCGTTTTGCCCTGCCCCAGGGCTACTCGCACGCCGATCCCTTCTTCCAGTACATGAAGGACACCTTTGACGCACTCTACGCCGAAGGTGACCCAAGCGGCGACAACGCGCCCAAGATGATGAGCATCGGCATGCACTGCCGGCTGCTGGGTCGTCCGGGCCGCATCACGGCGCTGCAGCGTTTCCTCGACCACATCCAGGGCCATGACAACGTGTGGGTGTGCCGCCGCCTGGACATCGCGCGGCACTGGAAGGCGACCCACCCATACAAGAACACAGCGGAGACATGACATGGCTTTGACACTGGAACAACTCAACACCTCGCCACCAAGCGAGTTGCTGGCCGAGCTGGGCGGCTTGTACGAACACTCGCCCTGGTTCGTGGAAACAGCGCTGAAAAGCCGCCCCTTTGTATCGCTCGCGCACTTCAAGCACACGCTGGTGCAAGCGGTGGATGGCGCCGGCCGCGAGGCCCAACTGGCCCTGGTGCGCGCCCACCCGGAGCTGGCCGGCAAGGCCATGGTGGCCAAGACGCTCACCGCCGAATCGACCAACGAACAAGGCAAGGCAGGCCTGACCGCCTGCACGCCCGACGAGTTCGCGCGCATTCAGCAGCTCAACGCCGACTACAACGCACGTTTCGGTTTCCCCTTCATCCTGGCGGTGCGCGGCGCGCGTGGTCTGGGCCTGAACAAAGCACAAATCATCGAGACCTTCGAGCGACGGGTCTACAACCATCCCGACTTCGAGCTGGCCGAGGCCCTGCGCAACATCCACCGCATCGCCGAGATCCGCCTGAACGACAAGTTCGGCGTCGAACCCACGTTGGGCAACGACGTGTGGGACTGGCAGGAAAAACTCAGCGTACACAGCGATCCCGGTTTTGCCGAAAAAGGCCAGCTCACCGTCACCTACCTCACCGACGCCCACCGCGCCTGCGCCCAACGCATCAGCCACTGGATGCGGGACTGCGGATTTGACGAGGTCGAAATCGACGCCGTGGGCAACGTGGTGGGCCGCTACCACGGCGCCACACCAGATGCGAAGTACCTGCTCACCGGCAGCCACTACGACACCGTGCGCAACGGCGGCAAGTACGACGGCCGCCTCGGCATCTTCGTGCCCATGGCCTGCGTGCGCGAACTGCACCGTGCCGGACGCCGCCTGCCTTTCGGCTTTGAGGTGGTGGGTTTTGCCGAAGAAGAAGGCCAACGCTACAAGGCCACCTTCCTGGGCTCCGGCGCACTGATCGGCGACTTCAAGCCCGAGTGGCTGGACCAGAAGGACGCCGACGGCATCACCATGCGCGAGGCCATGCAACACGCCGGCCTGTGCATCGATGACATCCCCAAGCTGCAGCGCGACCCCGCACGCTTCCTGGGCTTCGTCGAAGTACACATCGAGCAAGGCCCGGTGCTCAACGAACTCAACCTGCCACTGGGCGTGGTCACCTCCATCAACGGCAGCGTGCGCTACCTGTGCGAAGTCATCGGCATGGCCAGCCACGCTGGCACCACGCCCATGGACCGCCGCCGCGACGCGGCCTGTGCCGTGGCCGAGCTGGCGCTGTACATGGAAAAACGTGCCGCCCAAGACGGCGATTCGGTGGCCACCATTGGCCAGCTCAACGTGCCCAGCGGTTCCATCAACGTGGTGCCCGGGCGCTGCACCTTCAGCTTGGACCTGCGCGCGCCCACCAATGAACAGCGTGATGCGCTGGCGCGCGACGTGCTGGCCGAGCTGACCGCCATCTGCGAGCGCCGCGGCGTGCGCCACACGCTGGAGGAAACCATGCGCGCCGCCGCCGCGCCCAGTGCACCGGCCTTGCAGCAGCGCTGGGAGGCCGCCGTGCGCGCCCAAGGCCTGCCGGTGTTCCACATGCCCAGCGGCGCCGGCCACGACGCCATGAAGCTGCACGAAGTCATGCCCCAGGCCATGCTCTTCGTGCGCGGTGAAAACAGCGGCATCAGCCACAACCCCCTCGAATCCACCACCAGCGACGACATGCAGCTGTGTGTGCAAGCCTTTGCCCACCTGCTCGACAGCCTGGCCGCCAACCCCCTTTGATACCTGACATGAGCACCAACTACGCCGCCCTCGACCAATGGATCGCCGACCACTTCGATGAAGAAGTGGCCTACCTGCGCGAACTCGTGCGCGTGCCCACCGACACGCCGCCCGGCAACAACGCCCCGCACGCCGAACGCGCTGCCGAGTTGTTGGCCGGCATGGGCTATACGGCCGAAAAACACGCCGTGCCTGCATCGGAGGTGCAGGCAGCTGGCTTGCAGACCATCACCAACCTGATCGTGCGCCGGCGCTTTGGCGATGGTGGCAAGACCATCGCGCTCAACGCCCACGGCGACGTGGTGCCGCCCGGCGAAGGTTGGACCCACGACCCCTACTGCGGCGAAGTGGTGGACGGCCAGATGTTTGGCCGCGCCACGGCGGTGAGCAAAAGCGACTTCGCCAGCTTCACCTTCGCGCTGCGCGCGGTGGAGGCGGTGGCGCAGGCACAAGGCCTCAAGCTCAAGGGCGGCGTGGAGCTGCACTTCACCTACGACGAAGAATTCGGTGGCGAGGTTGGCCCGGGTTGGCTGCTCAAAAACAACCTGACCAAGCCCGACCTCATGATTGCGGCCGGCTTCAGCTACCAGGTGGTCACCGCCCACAACGGCTGCCTGCAAATGGAGGTGACGGTGCAGGGCGAAATGGCCCACGCCGCCATCCCCGACAGCGGCACAGACGCGCTGCAGGGTGCGGTCCACATCCTGAACGCGCTGCACCGTCTGAACGCCGACTACATGAAGGTGACGTCCTCGGTCGAGGGCATCACCCATCCCTACCTCAACATCGGCCAGATCAGCGGCGGCACCAACACCAACGTGGTGCCCGGCAAGGTGGTGTTCAAGCTCGACCGCCGCATGATCCCCGAGGAGAACCCGGCCGAGGTGGAAGCCGCCCTGCGCCAGACCATCGCCGACGCGGCCGCCAGCTTCAACCCGCCGCGCGGCGGCAAACAGTTGCAGGTGGACGTGCGCCGCATGCTGCTGGCCAACGCCATGAAGCCCCTGCCCGGCAACCAGCCGCTGGTGGATGCGATCCAAAAGCACGGCGGCGAGGTGTTTGGTGAGCCCATCCCGGCTGTGGGCACGCCGCTGTACACCGACGTGCGCCTGTATGTGGAGCGTGGCATCCCCGGCGTGATCTACGGCGCTGGCCCACGCACCGTGCTTGAATCGCACGCCAAACGTGCGGACGAACGCGTCCAACTGGCGGACCTGCAAGGCGCCACGCGGGTCATCGCCCGCACCCTGCTCGACCTGCTCAGCTGACAGCGGTTTTCAGAAGCTCGTCCCGAAAAGCCGCCACCGCCGGCGAGGGCGAGCCGCCTGGGGCACGCA
>DASUIK010000334.1:0-3903 GCA_036279795.1 Burkholderiaceae bacterium
CACTTGGTGAAAAAGCGGGTCCGCCCTAAAATCAGGGGCTGTCCGGACACTGCACGCCGGGCCTTCTGACCCCGTTCTCAAAGGAACACGATGACCGTTTTCGATACCGGCCTGGACATGCTGCTGAATTTCTTGTCCAACGGCCTGACCGGCGCCACCTGGTGGCAGCTTGTCATTGTCACCCTGGTGTTCACCCACATCACCATCGCCAGCGTGACCATTTACCTGCACCGCCACAGCGCCCACCGCTCCCTGGACCTGCACCCCATTCCCTCGCACTTCTTCCGCTTCTGGCTGTGGATGACCACTGGCATGGTCACCAAGGAATGGACCGCGATTCACCGCAAGCACCACGCCAAGTGCGAACACGAAGGCGACCCGCATTCCCCTGTGGTCTTCGGCATCAAAAAGGTGTTTTTTGAAGGCAGCGAGCTGTACCGCGCAGAAGCCAAGAACCAGGACACCCTGGAACGCTACGGCCACAACACCCCCAACGACTGGGTAGAGAAACACATCTACACCGGCCGGTCGCGCCTGGGTGTGAGCCTCATGCTCATCATCAACGTGCTGCTGTTTGGTGTGGCGGGCCTGAGCGTCTGGGCGATCCAGATGGTGTGGATCCCTATCACCGCCGCCGGCATCATCAACGGCATTGGTCACTGGTGGGGCTACCGCAACTTCGAAGCGGCCGACGCCAGCACCAACGTGTCGCCCTGGGGCATCCTCATCGGCGGCGAAGAACTGCACAACAACCACCACACCTACCCCACGTCGGCCAAGCTGTCGGTCAAGCCTTTTGAATTCGATATCGGCTGGCTGTACATCAGCGTGCTGCAGTCCATGGGCTTGGCCAAGGTCAAGAAGATCGCGCCGCAACTGGTGTTGGGCGACGTCAAGCCCGTGGCCGACGCCAAGACGCTGGAAGCCATCATCGCCAACCGCTACGAAGTGATGGCCCGCTACGCCCGCGAAATGCGCGCCGCCGCCGGCCACGAACTGGAAGCGCTGCGCGCCAAGCGCTTTGACTCTTCGGCCCTGGATGCAGCCCGCCGCTGGCTGCACCGCGACGACGACAAGGTGCCGGCTGAAGTGAAGCCTCAAGTGCAACAGACCATCGCCGCATCGCCCGTGCTGGCCAAGATGCACGCCATGCGCGAAGAGTTGCGCGCCCTGTGGTCCAGCACCACGTCTTCGCGCGACCAGCTGGCCCTGGACTTGCAGGCCTGGTGCAAACGTGCGGAAGACAGCGGCATCGCTGCCCTGCGCGACTTTTCGGTGAAGCTTCGCTCTGCCCACGCCTGATGGCCGTCGTTTGCGCCGCGCCCCAGGGGGCGGCGCAAACGGACAACAAAAAACCCGCTGTTTTCACAGCGGGTTTTTTGTTGGGCGTCAGGCTCGATTACTTGAGCTTGATTTCCTTGTAGTCCACGTGCTTGCGGGCAACAGGATCAAATTTCTTGATCAGCATCTTGTCCGGCGTGGTCTTCTTGTTCTTGGAGGTGGTGTAGAAGTGGCCGGTTCCAGCGGTGGATTCCAGCTTGATCTTCTCGCGAGCGCCTTTGGTTGCCATGGTGTGTGCTCCTTAAGCTTGGCCGTTGGCGCGCATGTCGGCCAGCACAGCGTCGATACCGTTCTTGTCGATCAGGCGCAGGGCAGCACCCGAGACGCGCAGACGAACCCAGCGGTTCTCGCTCTCGACCCAGAAACGGCGGTATTGCAGGTTCGGCAGGAACCGGCGCTTGGTTTTGTTGTTGGCGTGGGAAACGTTGTTCCCGACCATGGGCTTCTTGCCCGTCACTTCGCAGACGCGTGCCATGAAGGACACTCCGATCAATCAAACAGCTTGTCGCAGCGGGCCGACTCTAGAAACAGAGCCGACTGGCGATCAAGCTTCACCTCGCCAAGAAAAGGGTGGCGGTAACCCGATTTGCTGAAATGTGAGGCGCGCCTTCCCAGGCACGCCAAACAGCAAAGCCAGCAATTATAGCCTGAAGCTCAGGCTTCGTTCTGCTCCAGGAACCGCTGGGCGTCCAGAGCGGCCATGCAGCCGGTGCCGGCACTGGTGATGGCCTGGCGGTAGACGTGGTCCTGAACGTCGCCGGCCGCGAAAACGCCAGGCACACTGGTCATGGTGGCAAACCCCTTGAGGCCACTCTGGGTGACGATGTAGCCGTTGTCCATGGTCAGCTGGCCTTGAAAGATCTCAGTGTTGGGCGCGTGGCCGATGGCGATGAAGCAGCCCTGAAGCGCGATGTCCTCAGTGCTGCCGTCCACCGTGCTCTTGATGCGGATGCCGGTCACACCGGTGTGGTCGCCCAACACCTCGTCCAGTGTTTTGAAGGTTTTCAGCTCGATCTTGCCGGCAGCCACTTTCTCCATCAGCTTGTCCACCAGGATGGGCTCGGCCTTGAACTTGTCGCGGCGGTGCACCAGATAGACCTTGCTGGCGATGTTGGACAGGTACAGCGCCTCTTCCACGGCGGTGTTGCCGCCGCCCACCACGCAGCACACCTGGTCGCGGTAGAAGAAGCCATCGCAGGTGGCACAGCCGCTCACGCCCTTGCCCATGAAAGCCTCTTCGGAGGGCAGACCCAGGTACTTGGCCGATGCCCCGGTGGCGATGATCAGCGAGTCGCAGGTGTAGGTGTCGCTGTCACCTTTGAGGGTAAAGGGCCGCTTGGAGAAGTCGACCGCATTGATGTGATCGAACACGATTTCGGTCTTGAAACGCTCGGCATGCTCCTGGAAACGCTGCATCAGCTCGGGGCCTTGCACACCGGCCACATCGGCCGGCCAGTTGTCCACCTCGGTGGTGGTCATGAGCTGCCCGCCCTGTGCCAGGCCGGTGATCAGCACCGGGTTGAGGTTGGCGCGCGCGGCGTAAACGGCAGCGGTGTAACCGGCGGGGCCGGAGCCGAGGATCAGGACTTTGGCGTGTTTCATGGTGAAAAATGTGCAATGGGCGTTGACCCTGGATTGTAAGAACCGCACCGGACGGCCGGACTGTACGGAAACCCATTCCCCCACACCGACTGCGGTAAGCTTGCTGGCTGACTGCGGGAGCCTATGACCTATTCCTTGAACACCCTCAACGTTGACCGACAGAACCCACCCCCGTCGGGCGTGGCGCGGTTTGCCCAGGAAATTGCCCTGGTGCTGGGTGCGGCGGCCTTGTTGTTCTGGCTGATCGCACTGCTCAGCCATTCGCTGGCCGATCCGGCGTGGTCCACCACCGGCACCCGTGCCGATGCGCGCAACTGGGGTGGCCGCGTGGGCGCCCTGCTGTCGGACGGCAGCTACTACCTGCTGGGTTTTTCGGTCTGGTGGTGTGTGGCGGCAGCCGTGCGTGCCTGGCTGGCCGGGCTGGCCCGCTGGCTGCGCGTGGGCCGCGACGAGCCAGCCCCCCCGCCCCAGGACAACCCAGGCTGGTGGCAACACCCGCAGTGGCAACGCGTGGCCTTCTGGCTGGCGTTGCTGGTCTTGCTGGCGGCCAGCACGGTGCTGGAATGGGGCCGCCTGTACCGCATGGAACCCCACCTGCCTGGCCACGCTGGCGGCGCACTGGGCGCGAGCCTGGGCCCCCTGGCGGCACGCTGGCTGGGCTTCACCGGCAGCACGCTGCTGGCATTGGCGCTGATCGTGCTCGCCTCAGGCTGGGCTTTCCGGTTCTCGTGGGGCCATTGGGCCGAGCGCATCGGCGAAGGCCTGGACCAGTGGTTCGAAACCCGCCGCGAAAAACGCGAAGCCACGGAGGACCTCCGCATCGGCGAACAAGCCGCCAAAGCGCGCGAAGAGGTGGTCGAAGAAGCCCGGGTGGAGATCAAGGAACACCCGGTCGCCCCCGTCAAGATCATCGAGCCGGTGCTGGTGGAGGTGCCCAAAAGCGAGCGCGTGATCAAGGAG
>DASUIK010000335.1:0-2108 GCA_036279795.1 Burkholderiaceae bacterium
GTGCACCGTGAGCCGCATGGGCAGCGGGTACGGGGCGCGCATGCCTTCCACGGCGGTGATGTCGATGCCGTTCTTCACCATCATGCCCTCGAAGGGCGAGCCGGCGAGGATGGACTGGCCGACGATGACGTGGTCCCACGCGAGCACCTGGCCGCTGGCGTCAAAACCCACCTGCGCGCGGTGCAGGTGCATGGGGCGGTAGTAGCCGCCCTTGATGTCGTCCTCGCGGCTCCACAGCGTGCGGATGGGGGCACGCACACCGGCCGCGTGCGCGGCCTTGGCGATGGTGCAGGCCTCGACCAGGTAGTCGCTGGTGGGAATGGCGCGGCGGCCAAAGCCCCCACCGGCCGATTGCACCAGCACCTTCACCTGCTCGGGCTTGAGGCCCAGCGTGCGCGCGGCGGCCATGCCGTCCAGCCCCGCCATCTGTGAGCCCACCCACAGCGTGGCGCCCTGGTCGCTCAGCTCCACGGTGCAGTTCAGCGGCTCCATGGGCGCGTGCGCCAGGTAAGGGAACACGAACTCGGCTTCGATCTTTTTGGGCGCGTTGGCCAAGGGCGCCATGTCGGCGTCGAAGTGTTTGGCACCGGGCTGGCCGGCCAGTGCGCGGTACTGCGCCAGCTGCGCCACGCTGTCCACCCTCTCCACCGCGCTGCTGTCCCACTCCAGCTTGAGCGCATCGCGCGCCGTCTTGGCGGGCCAGTAGCCGTCGGCCACGATGGCCACGCCTTCGGCGCCACGGTCCAGCGGCACGCGCAGCACCGCCTTCACACCCTTGACCGCGCGGGCCGCTGTGTCGTCCACCGCCTTCAGCTTGGCGCCAAACACCGGCGGGCGCGCGATGACGGCGGTGAGCTGGCCGGGGCGGCGCACGTCGATGCCGAAGTCTTGCTGGCCGCTGCTCTTGGCGGCGGCGTCCAGCCGCGTGGTGGGCTGGCCGATGAGGCGGAACTGCTTGGGGTCTTTGAGGGTGACGGTGGCGGGCACAGGCAAGGCCATGGCGGCATCGGCCAATTCGCCGTAGCCAGCCCGGCGGCCACCGGGGCCGATCACGGTGCCGGCCTCGGTGCGCAGGCTGGTGGCGTCCACACCCCAGCGCGTGGCGGCGGCCTGCACCAGCATGGCGCGGGCGCGGGCGCCCAGTTCGCGGTACTGGGTGAAGCTGTTCTTGATGGAGTTGGAGCCGCCGGTGAGGTGCATGCCAAACAGCGGGTCGGCGTAAGCCATGTCGTTGGTGCCCAGCTGGCTGCGCACCTTGGTCCAATCGGCGTCCAGCTCCTCGGCCAACACCATGGGCAGCGCGGTCTGCACGCCCTGGCCAAATTCAAGGCGGTTGACGGTGATGGTGACGGTGCCGTCGGTGGCGATGGCCACAAAGGCACCGGGCAGCTGGGTGGGCTTGAGCGCGTCGGGCGCGGCAGCCGCACCCTGCGCGTGCGAGAGCAGCGGGAAGACCCCAAGCGCAAAGCCGCTGGCGGCGCCGAGCTTGAGGAAGCTGCGGCGCGGCAGCGCTGTGACGGTTTCGGTGTCGGCTTCGGGGGCCTGCTCACGCGCCAGCAGTTGCTGCAGGGCGCGCGGAAGTTCGTGTGCGTGGTCGGTGAGGGCGTGGCTGAACATGGGGTGGTCTCCTTCAGGCCAGGGTGCGGGCGGCGTCGGCCACGGCGGCCCGGATGCGGGCGTAGGTGCCACAGCGGCAGACGTTGCCGGCCATGGCACCGTCGATGTCGGCGGCACTGGGCTGTGTGCCCTTGGGCAGCGATTTGAGGAAAGCGGTGGCGCTCATGATCTGGCCACTCTGGCAGTAGCCACACTGGGCCACGTCGTGCTTCACCCAGGCGTCGCGCACGGCCTTGCCCACGCGGTCGTCGCCACCGGTGACGGCTTCGATGGTGGTGATCTGCCGGCCTTCCACGCTGCCGATGGGCGTGACGCAGGAGCGGGTGGCCTGGCCGTCCACGTGCACGGTGCAGGCGCCACACAGGGCCGCGCCGCAGCCGAACTTGGTGCCGGTCAGGCCGAGCGAGTCGCGCAGGGCCCAGAGGATGGGCGTGGAGGGATCGACGTCCAGCCGCTGGGCGCGGCCATTGACTTGCAAGGTGGTCATGGTT
>DASUIK010000336.1:0-2582 GCA_036279795.1 Burkholderiaceae bacterium
CAATGCGCCGGTGCGCACCCTCTCGGGCGGCGAACGCAACCGCCTGCTGCTGGCCCGCCTCTTTGCGCGCCCGGCCAACGTGCTGGTGCTCGACGAACCCACCAACGACCTGGACATCGACACCATCGAACTGCTGGAAGATCTGCTGGCGGACTTCCCCGGCACCGTCTTCCTCGTCAGCCACGATCGCCGCTTCCTGGACAACGTGGTGACCAGCACCATCGTGTTCGAGGGGGAAGGCCAGTGGCGCGAATACGAAGGCGACGTGCAAGACTGGATCACCCAGTCCACCCGTGCGGCCGAGATCGCGGCGCAAAAGGCGGCGTCCGCGCCTGCCGCAGCCGCTGCGCCCGCCCCCACAGCACCTGCTCCCGCAGCTCCAGCACCCGCCGCCAGCACCAAGCGCAAACTCAGCTACAAAGAACAGCGCGAGCTGGAGGCCCTGCCCTCGCGCATGGAGGCGTTGGAAAAGGAGCAGCAGGAGATTGACGAGCTGCTGGCCGACGGCAGCCTGTACGCCATCGACGCCGCGCGCGCGACCGCGCTGGCCAAACGGCACGCGGAACTGGATGACGAACTGCTGGCGGCGATGGAACGCTGGGAAGCGCTCTCAGGTGCTTGACCGACACCAACAAGCTGCAGGCCAACCGCCGGTCAGACCCCGCTGCGGCCGTGGGCCACGGCGTCGCGCACCGGGCCAAAGGTGTCCCAAAACGCTGCGTCCTGCGTGGTCGCAAAGTTGATGCGCATCAACGTGCTGGGCTGGCGGGTGGCGTGGAACAGGGTGCCGGGCGCCAACAGGTAACCCAGGTCAAGCATGCGCAAGGCCAACGCCTCGCTGTCCACGCCCACATCCACCCAGCCAAACAGGCCGGCCGGCTCGGTCACAAACGCACAACCTGCCGCCTGGGCCAGCCGCACCGAACGTGCTCGCGCTGCGTCCAGCCGGGTTCTGATGCGCTCCGCGTGCCGGCGCAAATGGCCTTGCTCCATGCACAGCGCCATCGCCCGCTCCAGCAGCGACGGTGTGGTCAAAGTGCTCAGCAACTTGGTGTCCAGCAGCCGCTCCACCAGCGCCGGCGGCGCCGCCAAAAAGCCAACCCGCCAGTCTGGTGCCAATATCTTGGCGAAACCGCTGACGTAGATACTGCGCTGCAAGCCGTCCAGCACACTCAGGCGGGTGGCATGTTCGGGCGCGATGTGGCCATAGGTGTCGTCCTCCACCACATGAAAGCCAAAGCGGTGCGCCAACTGCAGCACCCGGTGGGCAGCAGCGGGCGACAGGCAGCAGCCGGTGGGGTTGTGGAACACACTCACGCTGACAAACAACTTGGGTGCGTGCTCTTCGCAGTAGCGCGCCATCACCGCCAAGTCGGGCCCGTCCACCCGACGCGGCACCGGCAGCACGCGCATGCCCAAAGCCGTCAGGCGGGCAAACTCCACCGACCAACCGGGCTCTTCCACCATCACAGCATCGCCCGCCTTCAGCAAGGTACGGCTCACGATGTCCAACGCCTGCGTGGCCCCCAGGGTGGTGATGATGTGCTCGGGCGCCACGGGCAGGTGCATGCGGGTCAACCGGTGGGACAAGGCCCGGCGCAAGCCGCTGTCCCCCATGGGTTCGCCGTAGCGCAGTGACGCCTGCGAGAGCTGGGTCGCAGCCGCCACCTTGCGCAAGGTGGCTGAGAGAAAGGCCGTCTCCAACCAGTCTGGTGGCAGCGTCCCCGCACCCGGCTGCAAGCGGCCCGCCGGTTCATGGAACATGCCGCGAATCAAGGCCGTGGCATTGAACGCCGTGCCCGAGGCCAAGGTGGCCTGCGCGATGCTGGGGCTCGGCGTGGCCTGGGGCACCAGGGTGCGCCCACCGCCCACAGGGGTATCGCGAACAAAAAACCCCCGCTGGCGCCGAGCCTCCACCAAACCTTGCGCCTGCAGCAAGTCATACGCGACCACTACCGTGGCCGGGCTCACGCCTTGCTGCCGTGCACACTCACGCACAGATGGCAAGCGCGTACCGGGCGCCAACAACCTCGCCCGTATGCGATGCGCAAAACGGGCGGCGAGTTGTTCGGTCAACGGCTGATGGGCGTGGCGCACCAGCGCTGGATCTGACACCACAAAGTCGGACATGGAACAAGGAACAAGAAGCGATGACGCTCCACATTGTGCAGGTATGTACTGCACGTCACGAACACCGTTCGTTTGACACGATGGGCTACAACCGCTCAAGGCGGGAAGGCATCGACCAAAGCCGGCCCACCTCCTTGAGGTCTCTGAAGAACAACGGACGAACAATCAGCGTGCGGTAAGCCAGCTCAACCTCCTGCAAATCTTCAAGCTGGTTCAACTCGCTGTGAACCCGCAATTGCACGCAAAAAAAGGCCAACCGATTTTCATCGGTTGGCCAGTCTTTCGCTCAGCCGAGCGAAGCAGCACAAAGGGGCTTAGCCAATCAACAACTGGCCAGAACTCAGCAGCTGGTTCAGCTTGTCCTGGTTGCTACCACTCAGGCTCACACCCTCCAGCACGATGGTGCCACCGTTGTGGATATCGGTCTGGGAGTTGTAGGCGCCATTGACAAA
>DASUIK010000337.1:0-5211 GCA_036279795.1 Burkholderiaceae bacterium
AGGACGTGCCCGACCAGCCGCGCGCCGACCAGGACGTGATCCGCCCCATCAGCAACCCGATGTACGCACAAGGCCACCTGGCCATTCTCAAGGGCAACCTCAGCCCCGAGGGCGCCGTGGCCAAGATCACCGGCCTGAAGAACCCCGTCATCACGGGCCCCGCTCGCGTGTTCGACGACGAGCAATCGGCCCTCGCCGCCATCCTGGCTGGCAAGATCAAGGCCGGCGACGTGATGGTGCTGCGCTACCTGGGCCCCAAGGGCGGCCCCGGCATGCCCGAGATGCTGGCACCCACCGGCGCGCTCATCGGTGCCGGCCTGGGTGAAAGCGTCGGCCTCATCACCGACGGCCGTTTCTCCGGCGGCACCTGGGGCATGGTGGTCGGTCATGTGGCGCCCGAGGCGGCCGCCGGTGGCACCATCGCCTTTGTGAACGAAGGCGACAGCATCACCATCGACGCCCACAAACTGGTGCTGGAACTCAACGTGAGCGACGCTGAACTGGCCAAGCGCCGCGAAGGCTGGACGCCGCCCGCACCCCGCTACACCCGTGGGGTACAGGCCAAGTTCGCCTTCAACGCATCGAGCGCCAGCAAGGGCGCCGTGCTGGACAACTACTGATCAGCGCCTACGAGGGGCAGCCTGCTCAGCGGCGGTTGTTTGAACCGCCGCGGGGCAACTGCCCCAGATCCTTGCGCAGTCGGGTGATGCGCTTGTTGTGCCGTTCTTCTTCTTTTTCGAAGCGTTTGCGCTTGGTGTAGCCTGACAAATCGGCCCAGGTCCACCACACGATGGCCAGGCCCAAAGGGACCATGGTCTGCCACCAGTCCCACGCGGCCACCGGGCCAATGTCTGCCAGTTTCAGCAGCATCAGCAACACACCCAAACCCAGAAACCACATCATCGCCTCCATCGTCTCGGGCAACGCCCGCAGGAATTTTGAGTTGCCGCAGGAACCGCCGCCCAGCGGGGGACTCCTAGAATGGCGGCGCGTGCCGCACCATGACCTGAAGGATACCGCGATGAAACACATTTTGACGATGGCTTTGCTCGGCGGTTTCGCCGTGGGCCCCGCCATGGCCAATGAGGCTTTGGCCAAGAGCAAGCAGTGTGTGGCCTGCCACGCCGTGGACAAGAAGCTGGTGGGACCGGCTTACAAGGACGTGGCCAAAAAATACGCGGGCCAAAGCGACGCTGCCAACAAGCTGGCGGCCAAGATCCTGGCCGGCGGCTCGGGCACCTGGGGCGCCGTTCCCATGCCGGCCAATACCCAGGTCAGCCAAGCGGAAGCGCTGCAGTTGGCCAACTGGGTGCTGGGCCTGAAGTGAGCCCACCCCCGTTTCTCGCTCACCGCGTGTAGCTCGAATCCCCCCTCAAGGGGGCGACACCAGCCGCCCGGCAAAGCCGGCCCGGCGGTGTCTTCTGTAAAGCATGCGCAAAAAAACGCCCGCGATTGCGGGCGTTTTTTTTGCGTCATAAGGTCAGTTGTTTTCCGACAGCTGGTCCAGGATCGCCGGGTTCTCCAGCGTGGAGGTGTCTTGCGTGATGGCCTCGCCCTTGGCGATGCCACGCAGCAGACGACGCATGATCTTGCCGCTGCGGGTCTTGGGCAGGTTGTCACCGAAGCGGATGTCCTTGGGCTTGGCGATCGGACCAATTTCCTTGCCCACCCAGTCGCGCAGGATCTTGGCGATGGCCTTGGCTTCTTCGCCGGTGGGGCGGGGACGCTTGAGCACCACGAAGGCCACAATCGCTTCGCCGGTCAGGTCGTCGGGGCGGCCCACCACGGCGGCCTCGGCCACGAGGTCGGTCTTGGCCACCAGGGCCGATTCGATTTCCATCGTGCCCATGCGGTGGCCCGAGACGTTGAGCACGTCGTCGATGCGGCCGGTGATGCGGAAGTAACCCCGGTCGGCACTGCGCACGGCGCCATCGCCGGCCAGGTAGTAGCCCTTGAGTTCTTCGGGGAAGTAGCTCTTCTTGAAACGCTCCGGGTCGCCCCAAATGGTGCGGATCATGGACGGCCAAGGGCGCTTGACCACCAAGATGCCCCCCGAGCCGTTGGGCATGTCACCGCCCTGCTCGTCCACGATGGCGGCGGCGATGCCGGGCAGCGGCAGCGTGCACGAACCCGGCACCAGCGGCGTGGCGCCCGGCAGCGGGGTGATCATGTGGCCGCCGGTTTCGGTCTGCCAGAAGGTGTCAACGATGGGGCAGCGCTCGCCGCCCACGTGCTTGTGGTACCACATCCAAGCTTCGGGGTTGATGGGCTCGCCCACCGAGCCCAACAGGCGCAGGCTGCTCAAGTCGGACCGCGCGGGGTGCACTTTTTCGTCGCCTTCAGCGGCCTTGATCAGCGAACGGATGGCGGTGGGCGCGGTGTAGAAGATGGTGCACTTGTGGCGCTCGATCATCTGCCAGAAACGGCCAGCGTTCGGGAACGTGGGCACACCTTCGAACACAATCTGCGTGGCGCCAGCGGCCAGCGGGCCGTAGGCCACGTAGCTGTGACCAGTGATCCAGCCGATGTCGGCGGTGCACCAGAAAATGTCGTTGGCCTTCAGGTCGAAGGTCCAGTCCATGGTGAGCTTGGCCCACAGCAGGTAGCCGCCGGTGCTGTGCTGCACGCCCTTGGGCTTGCCGGTGGAGCCGGAGGTGTAAAGCACAAACAGCGGGTGCTCGGCGCCCACCATTTCGGCCGGGCAGTCGGTGGACTGGCCCGCCATCACCTCGTGCATCAGGCTGTCCCGGCCGGCCACCATGTTGCAGGCGGTGGGCGTGCGTTGGAACACGATGACGTCCTTCACGGACTCGCAGCCACCCATGGCGATGCCTTCGTCCACGATGGCCTTGAGCGGCAATTCCTTGCCGCCGCGCAGCTGGTAGTTGGCCGTGATCACGGCCACGGCGCCCGCGTCCTGAATGCGCTCTTGCAAGGCCTTGGCCGAGAACCCACCGAACACCACGCTGTGTGTGGCGCCGATGCGGGCGCAGGCCTGCATGGCCACCACACCCTCAATCGTCATGGGCATGTAGATGACGACGCGATCGCCCTTTTTCACTCCACGCGCCTTGAGCGCATTGGCGAACTGCGACACCTTGCCCAGCAGCTCCTTGTAGGTTACCTTGGTGACCTCGCCGCCGTCGGCTTCAAAAATGATGGCGGTCTTGTTCTCGACCGGCGTGCCCATGTGGCGGTCCAGGCAGTTGTAGGAGGCGTTCAGCTCGCCGTCGTCGAACCACTTGTAGAAAGGCGCGTTGGACTCGTCGAGCGTCTTGGTGAAGGGCTTGTGCCAGCTGAGGTTTTCGCGGGCCAGGCGCGACCAGAAGCCTTCGGGGTCCTTGTCGGCCTCGGCGCACAGCGCCTGGTAGGCCGCCATGCCACCGATGCGGGCTGCCGACACGGTGGCAGCGCTGGGCTCGAACACCCGGTTTTCGATCAGCGTGGACTGGATGGCAGACGATGGTGCGGACATGCTTCGGTCTCCTCGGATGTTGTCGGAAGGGGTCGCGTTTGCGAACGGGACGCACTGTGCGGCTGAGCTCTTACGAGCCACTTACACAAGGTGTGGCCCCACGGTGCCGGCGAGCCCGCCGACGGCCAGCCACCTACAATACCAGGGCTTTTTCCCTCCTCCTACCCCATGTCCGCCAACCCCTCCAAGAAGCCCGCGCCGAGCGCGCGCAGCCTGCCCAACCTCATCTTCGCCAGCCGCTGGCTGCAGTTGCCGTTGTATATCGGCTTGATCGCAGCACAAGCCATTTACGTCTTCCACTTCTGGGTCGAACTGGTCCACCTCATCGAGGCCGCCTTCGGCAACCAGGCTGCACTGGACAAGCTCATCGCCAGCATCGGCTACAAGAGCGACGTTCAGATGACCGGCCTGAACGAAACCATCATCATGCTGGTGGTGCTGGCGCTGATCGACGTGGTCATGATCAGCAACTTGCTGATCATGGTCATTGTGGGCGGCTACGAGACTTTCGTCAGCCGCATGAACCTGGAAGACCACCCCGACCAGCCCGAGTGGCTGAGCCACGTCAACGCGTCGGTGCTCAAAGTCAAGCTGGCCATGTCCATCATCGGCATCAGCTCCATCCACCTGCTCAAGACCTTCATCAACGCTGCCAACTACGACGAAAAAGTGTTGATGTGGCAGACGCTGATCCACATCGCTTTCCTGTTCAGCGCGATGTCCATCGCCTACACCGATCGCCTGATGTCGCACGCCGACAAGCACTGAGCCTCTTCACCCCATCGGAGCCAAGCCATGAGCACCACCATCCGCCAAGCCGACCTCATCGAATCGATTGCCGGCGCCTTGCAGTACATCAGCTACTACCACCCGGCCGACTACATCGCCCACCTGGCCCGCGCCTACGAGCGCGAGCAGAGCGCTGCGGCCAAGGACGCGATTGCACAGATCCTGACCAACAGCAAGATGAGCGCGACCGGCCACCGCCCCATCTGCCAGGACACCGGCATCGTCAACGTGTTCCTGAAGGTGGGCATGGACGTGCGCTGGGAAGGCTTCACCGGCAGTCTGGACGACGCCATCAACGAAGGCGTGCGCCGGGGCTACAACCACCCGGACAACACCCTGCGCGCCTCGGTCGTGGCCGACCCACAGTTCCTGCGCAAGAACACCAAGGACAACACGCCCGCCGTCATCTTCACCGAGATCGTGCCCGGCAACACGGTGGAAGTGACCGTGGCCGCCAAGGGCGGTGGCTCCGAGAACAAGAGCAAGATGGTCATGCTCAACCCCGGTGACAACGTGGTCGACTGGGTACTCAAGACCGTGCCCACCATGGGCGCCGGCTGGTGCCCGCCGGGCATGCTGGGCATCGGCATCGGTGGCACCGCCGAAAAAGCCGTGCTGATGGCCAAGGAAAGCCTGATGGACGACATCAACATGTACGAGCTGCAGGCCAAGGCGTCCAAGGGCGAGAAGCTCGACCGCGTGGAAGAAATGCGCCTGGAGCTGTACGAGAAAGTCAATGCCCTGGGCATTGGCGCACAAGGGTTGGGCGGCCTGACCACGGTGCTGGACGTCAAGATCAAGATGTACCCCACCCACGCAGCCTCCAAGCCTGTGGCCATGATCCCCAATTGCGCCGCCACCCGCCACGCCCACTTTGTGCTGGATGGCAGCGGCCCCGCCTACATCGACCCGCCCAGCCTGGACCTGTGGCCCAAAGTGGACTGGAC
>DASUIK010000338.1:0-9636 GCA_036279795.1 Burkholderiaceae bacterium
CAAGTCGGTGTGGGTGCTCGACCGCCCCAACCCCGCCGGTCGGCCCATCGAAGGCCTGACGCTGCGCGCGGGCTGGGAGAGCTTTGTCGGCGCCGGCCCCATGCCCATGCGCCACGGGCTGACCATGGGCGAGCTGGGCCATTGGTTCATCGCCACGCTGGGCCTGAAGGTGGACTACCGCGTGATTACCATGTTGGGCTGGGCGCCCGACGCCGCACCTGGCTTTGGCTGGCCCACGGAACGCAGCTGGGTCAACCCCAGCCCCAACGCGGCCAACCTGAGCATGGCCCGTGCCTACGCCGGCACGGTGATGCTGGAAGGCACCACCTTGTCGGAAGGACGCGGCACCACCCGCCCGCTGGAGCTGTTTGGCGCGCCCGACCTGGACGTGCCGCGTCTGCTGGCCGACATGCGTGCGCTGGCGCCCGAGTGGCTGCGCGGCTGCGTGCTGCGCCCATGCTTCTTCGAGCCCACCTTCCACAAACACAAGGGCGACCTGTGTGCCGGGGTGCAAATCCACGTGGAAGACCCCACGCACTACGACCACACCGCGTTCCAGCCGTGGCGCCTGCAAGCCCTGGCCTTCCGCGCGGTGCGGTTACAAGCACCCCACTGCCCGCTGTGGCGCGACTTCGCCTACGAGTACGAACACGACCGCCTGGCCATCGACCTCATCAACGGCGGCCCCTTGCTGCGCGAGTGGGTGGACGATGTGACCGCCGCGCCCGAGGTGCTGGAGCGTGCGGCGGCGGCCGATGAGGCGGCCTGGACCGAGACGCGGCGCCCCTACCTGCTCTACTGAGTGCCCAAGGGGGCGCTCAACCGCGGATGCCGCCGGGCCGGCTTCGCAGGACGGCTGGCATCGCCCCCTTTCAGGGGGCAACGCCGAAGACGGCGCGGGGGTGGCTCAATTCATGCGCGGGGGTAGCTCAAATCATTCCAGCCATTTCTGCATGAACTGCGCGTGGCCCATGGCGGGGTCGAGCTGGTAGTTCTCAAAACCGATGCGCTCGTAGAGCCGGCAAGCGCCGGTGTTGCCAGACAACACCTCCAACGTGAGCTTGCAGGCGCCCCGCTCGCGGGCAATCTGCTCGGCCAGGGCCAGCATCTGTTCGCCGATGCGCTGGCCCCGATGACTGGCCAGCACCGCCACGTCGTGCACGTTGACCAGCGGCTTGCACGCGAAGGTGGAAAAACCTTCGATGCAGTTGACGAGTCCCACCGGCTGCTCGCCATCGAAGGCCAGGATGCTGAAGGCTGTGGGACGTGCGGCCAGCGCGGGCACCAGATTCGCTTTGGCGAAATCGCTCAGCGGCTCGCCACCCCCAGCGGGATCGCTGGCGTAGGCGTCAAGCAGCATCACCACCGCTGCCGCATCCGATGCGTTGGCGTAGTCGGCACGCCGAACCGTGATGGTGCTCATGCCGACACCGCCGCCACCAAACGCTGTGCGCAGGCCAGCGCCTGGGCCGCGTCGCGCGCCTCCACCATGACCCGCAACAGCGGCTCGGTGCCGCTGGGGCGGATCAGCACACGGCCGTTGTCGCCCAATTCGGCTTCCACCTCGCGTTGGGTGGCTTGCAGGCGTGGGTTGTTTTTCCAGTCGGTGCCAGGCGCAAAACGCACGTTGAGCAGGGTTTGCGGGAACAGAGTCAGGCCCGCCAGCATCTCGCTGAGCGACTGGCCGCTGCGCACACACGCCTGCAACACCTGCAGGGCCGACACCAGGCCGTCGCCGGTGGTGTGCTGGTCCAGCACCAGCAGGTGGCCCGAACCCTCACCACCCAACAGCCAGCGGCGCTGCACCAGCTCTTCGAGCACGTAGCGGTCGCCCACCTTGGCGCGCACCAGCGGCACACCCTTGGCCTTGAGCGCCACCTCCACGGCCATGTTGGTCATCAGCGTGCCCACGACGCCGGGCACGTGCTCATCGCGGCCCAGGCGTTCGTCGGCCAGCAGGTAAAGCAGCTCGTCGCCGTTGAACAGGCGGCCCTGCGGGTCCACGATCTGCAAGCGGTCGGCATCCCCATCCAGCGCTATGCCCAGATCCGCACCATGAGCCTTGACCGCGTCCACCAACGCCTGCGGGTGGGTGGCCCCCACACCGTGGTTGATGTTCAGGCCGTCGGGCGAGCAGCCGATGGCCACCACCTCAGCACCCAGCTCGTGGAAGACCTTGGGCGCGATCTGGTAGGCCGCGCCGTGTGCCGCGTCCACCACCAGCTTCATGCCCTTGAGGCTCAGTTCCTTATCGAAAGTGCTCTTGCAAAACTCGATGTAACGACCGGCCGCGTCGTCGAGGCGGCGAGCCTTGCCCAGCGAGGCAGAGTCGGCCCACACCGGTGGTTCGTCGAGCGCAGCCTCCACGGCCAACTCCCACTCGTCGGGCAGCTTGGCGCCCTGCGCACTGAAAAACTTGATGCCGTTGTCGGCAAACGGGTTGTGGCTGGCGGAGATGACCACACCCAGGCTGGCGCGTTGCGCGCGGGTGAGGTAGGCCACCGCAGGCGTGGGCACCGGGCCCAGCAGCAGCACGTCCACGCCGGCGGAGTTGAACCCAGCCTCCATGGCCGATTCGAGCATGTAGCCCGAAATTCGCGTGTCCTTGCCGATCAACACGGTCGGCCGGCTCTCGCTGCGCTTGAGCACACGTCCCACGGCGTGCGCGAGCTTGAGCACAAAGTCGGGGGTGATGGGTGCTTGACCGACCGTCCCTCGAATCCCGTCGGTACCAAAATATCTTCTTGTCATATCACGCAATTATCCTCGCATGGCCGCCCACACCTTGAGCGCGTCCACCGTCTCGCGCACGTCGTGCACGCGCACGATGTGTGCGCCACGGTCCACCGCCAGCACAGCGGCGGCCACGCTGGCGGCCACACGCTCGCCGGGCACGCTGCGCCCCGTCACCGCCCCCAGCGAAGATTTGCGCGACCAGCCGACCAGCCAGGGCAAGCGCTCCTCCAGCATCTCGGCCTGAGCCGCCAGCAGCGCGAAGTTCTGCGCCACCGTTTTGCCAAAGCCAATGCCCACGTCCAGCGCAATGCGCTCACGCGCCACGCCAGCGGTCTGCAACGTCTGCACACGCTCACGCAGAAAGTGGCGCACCTGAGCGACCACGTCGCCGCTCATGGGGGCGATCTGCATGGTCTGGGGCTCCAGGTGCATGTGCATGACGCAAATTCCGCAGTTCGGGTGGGCGGCCACGGCCGACAGGCCATCGCCCCGTCGCAAGGCCCAGACGTCGTTGATGATGTCAGCGCCGGCATCCAATACCGCGCGCATGACCTCGGGTTTGTAGGTGTCCACCGACACCGGCGCCCCCAGCTTGACGGCGCCCCGCACCACCGGCAACACACGGGCAAGCTCATCTTCCAGGCTGACCGGCGGTGCGCTCGGCCGGGTCGATTCGCCACCGATGTCCAGGATTTGGGCTCCGTCCTGGAGCAGCTGCTCGCAGTGCGCCAACGCGGCGGCAGTGGTGTCGTGCCGACCCCCATCGGAAAAGGAGTCGGGCGTGACGTTGACGATACCCATGACCTGGGGGCGGGTCAGGTCGATTTTGAAGCGCGAGGTTTGCCAGATCATGAATAAAAAACGGGGCCCGTGAGCCCCGTTTGGTGTGATGCGATCTCAGGCCGCGTTGGGTGCCGTGTCGGTGGCCACCGCGCCACCGCCGCTGCTGCCACCACCGCCACCCACACTGGGGTTGCGCGGCACAAAGTCCTTGGGCGCGCGCGGCGGCTTCCCGGCCATGATGTCGTCGAGTTGGTCGGTGTCGATGGTTTCCCATTCCAACAAGGCCTTGGCCATGGCGTGCATCTTGTCGCTGTGCTCCTCGATCAGGTCGCGGGCCAGCTTGTACTGCTCGTCGATGATGCGGCGCACCTCGGCATCGACCTTCTGCATGGTCTGTTCACTGATGTTGGTGGTCTTGGTGACAGAACGACCCAGGAACACTTCACCTTCGTTCTCCGCGTAGACCATCGGACCCAGCGCGTCGGTCATACCGTAGCGCATCACCATGTCTCGGGCGATGTGGGTCGCACGCTCGAAGTCGTTGCTGGCGCCAGTGGTCATCTGGTGCATGAACACCTCTTCAGCGATGCGACCACCAAACAGCATGCTGATTTGGTTGAGCATGTACTCTCGGTCGTAGCTGTAGCGGTCCTGGGCAGGCAGGCTCATGGTCACGCCCAGTGCACGGCCACGCGGGATGATGGTGACCTTGTGCACGGGATCGCACTTGGGCAGGAGCTTACCGATGAGGGCGTGACCGGCCTCGTGGTAAGCCGTATTACGGCGCTCTTCCTCTGGCATGACCATGCTCTTGCGCTCGGGGCCCATGAGGATCTTGTCCTTGGCCTTCTCGAAGTCCTGCATTTCCACCGTGCGGCCGTTGCGGCGCGCAGCCATCAGGGCGGCTTCGTTGCACAGGTTGGCCAGATCGGCACCGCTCATGCCGGGCGTGCCACGGGCGATCACCGAGGCATTGACGTCGGTGCCCAGGGGCACCTTGCGCATGTGCACATTGAGGATTTGTTCGCGGCCACGGATGTCGGGCAGGGTCACGTAGACCTGACGGTCGAAACGGCCCGGGCGCAGCAAGGCGGCGTCCAGAATGTCGGGGCGGTTGGTGGCGGCCACCACGATCACGCCCAGGTTGGTTTCGAAGCCATCCATCTCGACCAGCATCTGGTTGAGGGTTTGCTCACGCTCGTCGTTGCCACCGCCCAGGCCAGCGCCACGCTGGCGGCCCACGGCGTCGATTTCATCGATGAAGATGATGCAGGGCGCATTCTTCTTGGCGTTTTCGAACATGTCGCGCACGCGGGCCGCGCCCACACCCACGAACATTTCAACGAAGTCGGAGCCCGAAATGCTGAAGAAAGGCACCTTGGCTTCGCCGGCGATCGACTTGGCCAGCAGGGTTTTGCCCGTGCCTGGGGGGCCGACCAGCAGCAGGCCGCGCGGAATACGTCCGCCCAGCTTCTGGAACTTTTGCGGGTCCTTCAGGAAGTCGACGACTTCCTTGACCTCTTCCTTGGCCTCGTCGCAACCTGCGACATCGGCAAAGGTGACGGTGTTGTTGTTCTCGTCGAGCATGCGCGCCTTGCTCTTACCGAAGCTGAAGGCGCCGCCCTTGCCACCGCCCTGCATCTGGCGCATGAAGTACACCCACACGCCGATCAACAGCAGCATGGGACCCCAGCTGACCAGCAAAGTCATGAGCAATGAACCCTCTTCGCGAGGACGCACATCGAACTTGACGTCGTTGGCAATCAGGTCGCCCACCAGGCCCCGGTCGAGGTAGGTGGCGGTGGTGCGCACGCGGCGGTCATCGATGGTGACGGCCACGATCTCGGTGCCGCCCTGACCTTCTTGGATGGTGGCACTCTTGATGCGCTGGGCCTTCACCTCATCGAGGAATTCGGAATACCCCATGTAGCCCGCACCGGCCGTGGCCCGGCCGTCGAACTGCTTGAAGACCGTGAAGAGCACCATGGCGATGACCATCCACACGGCGATTTTGGAGAACCAGGGGTTGTTCAAGAAAGGCTCCTGAGGCGAAAACGTGCCAAGACACTTGACAGATGGGTGGATTTTAGGCTTTTCAAGGGGACGTCCGACGAAATACCCGACTGAGGGCGGGCTATCGCGCCCATAGCTTTCATTTCAGACCCATGCCCACCAGAAAGGTTTCCGACGACTTGTCGCGGCTGGCTTTGGGTTTGACGGGTTTGACGACACGAAAGCTGTCCTTGAACAGCTTGACCAGCTCTTCGTAGCCCGGGCCATGGAACAGCTTGACCACCAAGGCGCCGTCGCGTTTGAGGTGGGCCTTGGCAAAGTCCACCGCAAGTTCGATCAGGTGGGTGATGCGCGCGCCGTCCGTCTGGGCAATGCCGGAGAGGTTAGGCGCCATGTCTGACACCACCAGATCCACCGGTTTGTCGCCCAGCAGCTCGGTCAGCTGCGCCAGCGGCCCATCCTCACGGAAATCGCCCTGGATGAAGTGAACGCCCTCGATGGCCTCCATGGGCAACAAGTCCAGCGCGATGATGCGGCCATTGAGCGCCCCCACCGCCGCGCCTTGGGGCGACAGTCGCCGCCGGAGGTACTGGCTCCAGGCACCCGGCGCCGAGCCCAGGTCCACCACGGTGTCGCCGGGACGGATCAGGTGCAGGGTTTCATCGATTTCCTTGAGCTTGTAGGCCGCCCGCGCCCGGTAGCCGTCCTTCTGCGCCAATTTGACGTAAGGATCGTTGACGTGGTCGTTGAGCCAAGCCTTGTTGACCTTCTTGCTGTTTGTTTTTACTTTCACGGGGATAATTGTCCCATGCCTCAGATACAACTCACCCCCGCCCAGCGCAAAGTGCACCGGGCCGAAGCCCACCACCTCGACCCCGTGGTCATGATCGGTGGCGATGGCCTCACCGCCGCCGTCCAGAAGGAAGTGGACGGCGCGCTCAAGGCGCACGGCCTCATCAAGGTGCGCGTGTTCGGCGACGACCGCGCTGCCCGCGAGCAGATGCTGCAGACCCTGGCCGACGCCCTGGATGCCGCTCCCATTCAGCACATCGGCAAGTTGCTGGTGTTGTGGCGTCCCCTGCCCGAGAAGGAAAGGGTCTTTGACGACACGCGCATGCCGGCGCCGCGCGACGTGAAGGTGCTGAAATACAGCAAAAAAGGCGGCCAACGTCCCGAGGTGAAAACCGTCCGTGTGCTGGGCAACGAACGCCTGACCGCAGGCGGCAACATCAAGCGCATCCAGCCCAAGCAGAAGAGCCTGAAAAAATCGCAGCCCTGACCGCCGCCGAGCACACCGCCCGGCCCCACCGGGCTTGAATTTTTGCCTTTTGCCCCACACGCTTTGCGCATGACCACGTCCGCCAACCCCCTGCTCGATTTTTCCGACCTGCCGCTGTTCGACGCCATCCGGCCCGAACAGGTGGCGCCAGCCATCGAATCGCTGCTGGGCGAGGCCAACCAGGCACTTGAAACCGTGACCGCCGCCGATTTCCCAGCGCAGTGGTCGGCCATCGCCGGGGTGCTGGACGTGGCCACCGAGCGCCTGGGCCGGGCCTGGGGCGCCGTCAGCCACCTCAACAGCGTGGCCGACACCCCCGAGCTGCGCGCGGCCTACAACGCCGCCCTGCCAGCCGTCACCGAGTTCTGGACCCGCCTGGGTGCCGACGAACGCCTGTACGCCAAATACAAGCAGATGGACCCAGCCCAGCTCACGCCCGAGCAACGCCAGGCGCACAAAAATGCCATGCGCGGTTTTGTGCTGGGCGGTGCCGAATTGCAGGGCGAAGCCAAAGCCCGCTTCGCGGCCATCCAGGAACGGCAGGCAGAGTTGGGGCAGAAATTCAGCGAAAACGCGCTCGACGCCACCGACGCCTTTGCCTATTACGCCCAGGCCGACGAACTGGACGGCGTGCCCGAGGACGTGAAAGCCGCCACCCGCGCCGCCGCCGAAGCCGAAGGCCAAGCCGGGCACAAACTCACTCTCAAGCTGCCCTGCTACCTGCCGGTGATGCAATTCGCCCGCAGCAGCGCGCTGCGCGAACGCCTCTACCGAGCTTACGTCACCCGCGCCAGCGACCAGGCAGAAGGCGACGCGGTGAAGTTTGACAACACGCCGCTGATGCAAGAGCTCCTGGCCCTGCGCCAAGAAGAAGCACGGCTGCTCGACAAGCCCGACTTCGCCACCCTGTCGCTGGTGCCCAAGATGGCGGACTCGCCGGCACAGGTCATCGCCTTCCTGCGCGACCTGGCCCGCCAAGCCCGTCCCTTTGCCGAACAAGACCTGGCCGACATGCGCGCTTTCGCTGCCAGCGAATTGGGCCTGACCGATCCGCAGGCTTGGGACTGGCCCTACATCGGCGAAAAACTGAAAGAAGCCCGCTACGCCTTCAGCGAGCAAGAGGTCAAGCCCTATTTCACCGCGCCCAAGGTGCTGGCCGGCCTGTTCAAGATCGTCGAAACCCTGTTCGACGTGGCCATCCGTGCGGACCGCGCACCGGTCTGGCACCCCAAGGTCGAGTTCTTCCGCATCGAGCGCGGTGGCCAGTTGATTGGCCAGTTCTACCTCGACCCGGGTGCACGCGCGGGCAAACGTGGCGGCGCCTGGATGGACGATGTGCGCGCCCGCTGGCTGCGCCCCGACACCGGCACGCTGCAGACGCCCGTGGCCCACCTGGTGTGCAACTTCGCCGAGGGCGTGAACGGCCAGCCACCGCTGCTCACACACGACGACGTCATCACCCTCTTCCACGAGTGTGGCCACGGCCTGCACCACCTGCTGACGCAGGTGAATGAGCGCGATGTCTCGGGCATCAGCGGTGTGGAGTGGGACGCGGTGGAGCTGCCCAGCCAGTTCATGGAGAACTTCTGCTGGGAATGGGAGGTGCTCAAGCACATGACCGCCCACGTGGACACGGGCGAGCCCCTGCCCCGCGCGTTGTTTGAGAAGATGCTGGCGGCCAAAAACTTCCAGAGTGGCTTGCAGACGCTGCGCCAGATTGAGTTCTCGTTGTTCGACATGTTGCTGCACCAGGGCCAGGCGCCCGGCAACGACGTGATGGCCCTGCTGCGCCAGGTGCGCGACGAGGTGTCGGTACTGCAGCCACCCGCTTACAACCGCATGGCCCACACCTTCAGCCACATCTTTGCCGGCGGCTACGCGGCTGGTTATTACAGCTACAAGTGGGCCGAGGTGCTGAGTGCCGATGCCTACGCGGCCTTTGAGGAAGCCGGCAACCCGCTGGACCCGGCCATGGGCCGGCGCTACCGCGAAGCCATCCTGGAAGCCGGTGGCAGCCGCCCGGCCATGGAGTCGTTCAAGGCCTTCCGGGGCCGCGAGCCCCAGATCGACGCGCTGCTGCGCCACCAGGGCATGGCGGCCTGAGCCGCACCCAAGCCGGGAGACCCCATGAAAGCCGCTCGCACCCTGACCACCAGCGCACTGCTCTTGTGCTGCGCCCTGGCCGCACAAGCCCAGGGTGTTCAGCGCATCGTGGGCCCGGATGGCAAGGTTACTTACACCGACCGCGCCGCGCCGGCCTCGGCCAACACGCCCGCCGCCACGCCCAGCGAGGCGGGCGCCCTGCCCTACGTCCTGCGCCAGGCGGTGCAACGTTACCCGGTGACGCTGTACACCAGCGACAAATGCAACCCCTGCAACAGCGCACGCGAACTGCTGCAAAAGCGCGGCGTGCCTTTCACCGAAAAAACTATCACCACGGCCGAAGATGGGCAGGCATTCGCGGCACTCGGCGCCGACAACGCACTGCCTTTGACCACCATCGGCACACAGCGCGTCAGTGGCTTTCTGGCCGCCGATCTGAACCGCTACCTCGACGCCGCCGGCTACCCCGCCACGTCGCAGTTGCCGCGCACCCACCGCAACCCGGCGCCGCAGGCCCTGGCGCCCACGGCGCCAAAAGCGCCCGAAGCACCCAAGGCCGATGCCCCGCCAGCGCCGGCAGTCCCCACGGCGCCGGTGGCCGCCCCGCCGTCCAACCCGGCGGGCATCCGGTTCTGAGTCAGTAGCTCAAGGTCACCACGCCCTGCTCGGTGCCGAGCAGGCAGACCTGGGCCTTCTGGTGAGCGAACACGCCCACCGTCACC
>DASUIK010000339.1:0-13130 GCA_036279795.1 Burkholderiaceae bacterium
CTCAGCGGCCTCACGATGGCCGCCTGCTTGGCGCAATTGGGCCAGCCCGCTGTGATGCTGGACGAAGACAACACCGTCGGCGTCAAGGGCGCGGCCTCACGTGGCATCTGCTACACGCAGAAATCGCTGGAGATTTTTCAACGCCTCGGTGTGTTCGAACGCATCGCGGCCAAAGGCGTGCAGTGGAGCGTGGGCCGCACCTTTGCCGGGCACGACGAGGTTTACCACTTCGATTTGCGCCAGCAACAGAACTTCAACCTCTCGCAGCAGCCGCCCTTCATCAACCTGCAGCAGTTTTACGTGGAAGCCTTCCTCGTCGATCGCATCGCCGAGCTGGGCCAGGTAGACCTGCGCTGGCGCAACCGCGTGGTGGGCTTTGAACAAAACGCCGACTTCGCCACGCTGACGGTGTCCACACCGGCAGGCGACTACCGGATCGAGGCCGAGCACGTGATCGACGCCACGGGCGCGCACAGCCCCTTGCGCGAGTGGCTGCAAGTGCCTTTCACCGGCGCGCGCGGCGACGACCGCTGGTGTATCGCCGACGTGCGCTTTGCCACGCCCGCGCCGGCCGAACGCCACACCTGGATAGAAGCCCCCTTCAACGACCAACGCGCCGTGTGGCAACACCCCATGGCCGACGGCGTGTGGCGCATCGACTACCAGATGCCGCCCGACAGCGACCCGGCCGAGATCAGCCGCGAGGACGTGGTGCGCGAGCGCCTGGCCCGCCACTTTGGGCCCGATGTGCCGCTGGACATCGTTTGGGTGGGCCCCTACGCTTACCGCAACGAATGTGTGAACCACCTGCGCGCCGGTCGGGTGTTCTTCATGGGCGATGCGGCCAAGGTGGTCAGCCCCTTCGGCGCGCGCGGTGGCAACAGCGGCATTGCCGACGCCGACAACCTGGCCTGGAAACTGGCCGCCGTGCTGCGCGGGCAGGCAACCCCCAAGCTGCTGGACAGCTACCACGCCGAACGCCACCAGGCCGCCACCGAAAACGTGCGCGTGACACGGCGCACCAACCGCTTTCTGCGCCCCGGCAGCGCCACCGAGCGCTTGTTCCGCCACGCCGCCATCACGCTGGCGCGCCAGCAACCCTTTGCCCGGGCACTGGTCAACACCGGCCGCATGGCCGTGGCCAACACCTACCGCCGCTCGCCCGTGTGCGCCAAAAACACGCCACACGCCGGGACTTCGGTGCCCAACGCCGGTTTGCTCTGGGCCGACCACACGCCGGGCAACCTCAACGACTTGCTGCGCTGGGCCAACGGCCGCCTGCTGTTGCTGGTGTTTGGCCAGCTCTCACCCGCCGCCTGCGAACGCCTGGCCTTGCTGTCGTGTTGTGCGCCGCTGTGCAGCGTGCAGGTGCTGGACGCCGAGGCCACGCCCCAGGTGCGGGAGCACGTGCGCGATGCCCACCCGCAGAGCGCGGGCCACTTGCAGGCCGCTTGCCACGTGTTTGGCCACGCCTGGGCCCTGGTGCGCCCCGACGCCTACCTGGCCGCCACCGGCGAAGCGGTGGACGCCGGTCTGGTGCACGCCATCGAAAACGCGCTGGCCGTACCCACCTTTTTGTGAGCCAAACCATGACCACCGGTTTCCAGACCACCGCCCACTTCCAGGACGCCGACGGCTTTTACGAGCAGTTGCTCGACGCCCACCTGGGCCTCACGCGCGAACAATCCGAACTGCTCAACGCCCGCCTCATCCTCACCCTGGCCAACCAGATTGGCGACGCGCAGGTGCTGGCCCAGTGCCTGGCGCTGGCCCGCGACCTGCCGGGCGAATGGCCGGACGAACCGCCCGCGCCCGCCCGGTAAAATCAGCACCTTCTGCCACCCATGAACAACGGCAACCTTCGGGCTGCCGTTTTTGCTTCGCCCATGACCACCGACATCACCCCGCAGCAGCCTGGCCTTAACAGCCTGTCCAAGTCGTTTGAACCCGCCGCCCTGGAAGCGCACTGGGGCCCCGAATGGGAGAAGCGCGGCTATGGCGTGGCAGGGGTGCGCGGCACGGGCCAGCCCAGCGCCGAGGCACCGTCCTTCTGCATCCAGCTGCCCCCACCCAACGTGACCGGCACGCTGCACATGGGCCACGCCTTCAACCAGACCATCATGGACAGCCTGACCCGCTACCACCGCATGATGGGCTTCAACACCACCTGGGTGCCGGGCACCGACCACGCGGGCATCGCCACCCAAATCGTGGTGGAACGCCAGCTGCAGGAACAAGGCGTGAGCCGCCACGACCTCGGGCGCGAGGCCTTCACCGCCAAGGTGTGGGAGTGGAAGGAAAAAAGCGGCAACACCATCACCACCCAGATGCGCCGCATGGGCGACAGCGTGGACTGGAGCCGCGAGTACTTCACCATGGACGACAAGCTGTCCGCCGTGGTGACCGACACCTTCGTCAAGCTCTACCAGCAAGGCCTGATCTACCGCGGCAAACGCCTGGTCAACTGGGACCCAGTGCTGATGTCGGCGGTGTCCGACCTGGAGGTGGAAAGCGAAGAGGAAGACGGCTTCCTCTGGCACATCGCCTACCCGCTGGTGAACGGCTCGGGCCACCTCACCGTGGCCACCACCCGTCCTGAAACCCTGCTGGGCGACGTGGCCGTGATGGTGCACCCGGAAGACGAGCGCTACGCGCACCTGATCGGCCAGTACGTCAAGCTGCCGCTGTGCGACCGCGAAATCCCCGTGATTGCCGACGCCTACGTGGACCGTGCCTTCGGCACCGGCGTGGTCAAAGTCACGCCCGCCCACGATGCCAACGACTACGCGGTCGGCCAGCGCCACCAACTTCCCATCATCGGCGTGCTGGCGCTCAACGCCACCATCAACGACAACGCCCCCGAGAAGTACCGGGGCCTGGACCGCTTTGTGGCCCGCAAGGCCGTGGTGGCCGACCTGGAAGCCGCCGGCCTGCTGGTGGAAACCAAGAAGCACAAGCTCATGGTGCCGCGTTGCGCCCGCACGGGCCAGGTGATCGAGCCCATGCTGACCGACCAGTGGTTCGTCGCCATGCAGTCCACAGGCAACGAGCACAACACCAGTGGCACCTCCATTGCACAAAAGGCCATCGACGCCGTGGCCTCGGGCCAGGTCAAGTTCGTGCCCGAAAACTGGGTCAACACCTACAACCAGTGGATGAACAACATCCAGGACTGGTGCATCAGCCGCCAGCTGTGGTGGGGCCACCAGATTCCGGCCTGGTACGACGAGCAGGGCCAAGTCTATGTGGCGCGCAACCTGGAAGAAGCCCAAGCCCAGGCGGGTGCAGGCAAGACGCTCACGCGCGACCCGGACGTGCTGGACACCTGGTACTCCAGCGCGCTGGTGCCCTTCAGCACGATGGGCTGGCCGAACCAGACCGACGCGGCCACCGACGACTACAACCTCTACCTGCCCAGCACCACCCTGGTCACCGGCTACGACATCATCTTCTTCTGGGTTGCCCGGATGATCATGATGACCACCCACTTCACCGGCCGCGTGCCGTTCAAGCATGTCTACATCCACGGCCTGGTGCGCGACGCGCAGGGCAAGAAGATGAGCAAGTCCGAGGGCAACGTGCTTGACCCGGTGGACCTGATCGACGGCATCGCGCTGGAGCCCCTGCTGGACAAGCGCACCACCGGTCTGCGCAAGCCCGAAACCGCGCCCGCCGTGCGCAAGAACACGCAGAAGGAATTCCCCGAAGGCATCCCGGCCTACGGTGCCGATGCGCTGCGTTTCACCTTCGCGGCGCTGGCCTCGCTGGGCCGCAGCATCAACTTCGACAGCAAACGCTGCGAGGGCTATCGCAACTTCTGCAACAAGCTCTGGAACGCCACCCGTTTCACGCTGATGAACTGCGAAGGCTTCGACTGCGGCCTGCGCGAGCACACCAAGGCCGAGTGCGAAGTGGGCGGCCCAGCCCACGGCTACCTCAACTTCAGCCAGGCCGACCGCTGGATCGTCTCGCTGCTGCAAAAGGTGGAAGCCGAGGTGGCCCAGGGCTTTGCCGGCTACCGCCTCGACAATGTGGCGAACACGATTTACGACTTTGTCTGGAACGAGTTCTGCGACTGGTACCTGGAAATCGCCAAGGTACAGATCCAGACCGGCGATGAAGCGCAGCAGCGTGCCACCCGCCGCACGCTGATCCGCACACTGGAAGCCATCCTGCGCCTGGCCCACCCGATCATTCCCTTCATCACCGAAGAGCTGTGGCAGAAGGTGGCCCCCGTGGCCGGCCGCGCCGGTGCGTCGGTCAGCGTGGCCGCCTACCCCGTGAGCCAACCGGAGCGCATTGACGAGACTGCAATTGCGCACGTTGCCAAGCTCAAGGGTCTGGTGGACGCTTGCCGCAATCTGCGCGGCGAGATGAACGTGTCGCCCGCGCAGCGCCTGCCGCTGTACGTGCTGGGCGACACGGCGTTCATGGAAGCCGCCGCACCCGTGCTCAAGGCCTTGGCCAAGCTTAGCGAAGTGAAGGTGTTTGCCGACGAAGCCGCCTGGTCAGCCGCTGCTCAGGCCGCCCCGGTGGCGGTGGTGGGCGATGCCCGCCTGTGCCTGTTCGTGGAAGTGGACGTGGCCGCCGAGAAAGCCCGCCTGGGCAAGGAAGCCACTCGCCTGGAAGGCGAGATCGCCAAGGCCAAAGCCAAGCTCTCCAACGAAGCCTTTGTGGCCAAGGCACCGCCGGCGGTGATCGAGCAGGAGAACAAGCGCGTCGCCGAATTCAGCGCCACGCTGGAGAAGGTGCGCGCGCAACTGCAGCGCCTGGGCTGATGCCCTTGTGGGTTGGAAGCGGTGAACACCGCTTCCAATGCCACGCTGCGCCGAAGCTCAGCGGCGCTTGAGCACCGAGATGAAGTCGGTGCCCACCGTGTCCTGGGCCACCAGTTCGTTGCCCGTCTGCTTGGCGAAGGCTTGGAAATCCCGGACGGAACCCATGTCGGTGGCGATCACCTTGAGGGTCTGGCCGCTGGTCATGTCGGCCAGGGCCTTCTTGGCCTTCAGGATGGGGAGCGGGCAGTTGAGGCCGCGGGCGTCGAGTTCTTTGTCAGCGATCATGGCTTGAGGGTTCCTGTTGCGGCGGCGATTTTACGTTGCGTCGCTGCTGGGTGCAGGGCGCGGGATGTCCACGAACTCGGGCTCGATGCCGCGACCGCGCAACCAGTCGGCCAACGCCAGACCGGTGCCGGCGCGCCAGCACTTGATGTCTTCGGGCGCAAACAGCTTGTACTCGGCCAGCTCGGGCGAGAGTTTCACCTCGCCGTGGCAGCGCGCGTGGTAAGTGATGATGACCTGGTTCATGCGCAGGAACTCGTGCACCCCCACCAGCGTCAGCTCGTCCGCCACGAGGTTGGTTTCCTCCGCGATCTCGCGTGCGATGCCTTCCTCGGGGGTTTCACCGGCCTCCATGAAGCCTGTAATGAGAGCGAACATGCGGTGCGTCCAGGCCGCATTGCGCGCCAACAGCACCTTGCCATCCACCTCCACAATAGCGGCCAGCACCGGTGTCGGGTTGTTCCAGTGCGTCCAGTTGCAGGCCGGGCAGCGCAGGCGCGACTTCAGGCCGCCATCTTCCTGCTCAACGCGTTCGGCCAGCGCCGTCGCGCACTGCGGGCAGTAACGGAAATGGGCGGCGCTCATGCTGGAAACACCCCGGTGGACAGGTAGCGGTCGCCCCGGTCGCACACCACAAAAGCGATGGTCGCCTTCTCCACCTGCTGCGCGATCTGCAGCGCCACCCAGCAAGCGCCCGCCGCCGAGATGCCTGCGAAGATGCCCTCTTCCCGTGCCAGGCGCCGGCACATGTCCTCGGCGTCGGTCTGGCTCACATAGACCAGTTCGTCCACCGCGCTGGGGTCGTAAATCTTGGGCAGGTATTCCTGTGGCCACTTGCGTATGCCCGGGATGCGCGAGCCTTCGCTGGGCTGGGCACCGATCACCCGGATCGCCGCGTTCTGCGACTTGAGGAACCGCGACACGCCGGTGATGGTGCCCGTGGTGCCCATGGCGCTCACGAAATGGGTGATACGCCCCCCGGTTTGCTGCCACAGCTCGGGGCCGGTGGTTTCAAAGTGGATGCGCGGGTTGTCGGCGTTGGCAAACTGGTCCAGCACACGCCCCTTGCCATCCTTCACCATCTTGTCGGCCAGATCGCGCGCGTACTCCATGCCACCGCTCTTGGGCGTGAGGATGAGCTCCGCTCCAAACGCCTTCATGGTCTGGGCGCGTTCGATGGACAAGTCCTCCGGCATGATGAGCACCATGCGGTAGCCCTTGATGGCTGCTGCCATCGCCAGCGCAATGCCCGTGTTGCCCGAGGTGGCCTCGATCAAGGTGTCGCCCGGCTTGATCTCGCCGCGCTCCTCCGCTCGGCGAATCATGGACAAAGCCGGCCTGTCCTTCACCGAGCCCGCCGGGTTGTTGCCCTCCAGCTTGCCCAGGATGACGTTGCCGCGCGCACGGCACACGTCAGCGCCTATGCGCTGCAAAGCCACCAGCGGCGTGTGGCCAACGGCGTCTTCAATGGTCGGATAAACGGGCGCTTGGGCTGCGGTCATGGTTCAAATGCGGTGGGTGTGCCCATGTGGGCGAAAAGCTACCCAACACTGTGCCATAATTTCGTTTTCCAGATACCCGCCCGGGTGGTGAAATTGGTAGACGCGCCGGATTCAAAATCCGGTTCCGAAAGGAGTGTCGGTTCGAGTCCGACCCTGGGCACCAAATCAAGGTCCGCAACGGTTCACAGCCGTCCGGACCTTTTCTTTTTCCCTCTGTAGCACCCGCTTGTATCGTCCGCAGTGGTGCGCCGTCGTCTGCCACGCGGCTCACAAATCCATTTGCGCAGCACGCTTTTCGTGAATGCCCAGGTCCTTGGCCGCCTGGGTCACAGCCACGCCACGCCCAGAGACCAGTTTGACCGACTCGACTTTAAACTCGCGACTGAAAGTTCTTCTTCGTCGCTCCGTGAACCACGTCCAGTGTCGTCTTTCGCCTTAAAAAGGTGTCAATGAAACCGGCAGCCCCCCCCCCAGAGTACTGCCTGCAAGCAGCAAACCCGCTGGGCTCATCGGCTTCCCCTGCCTCACCTGATAACTTTTCAACACAGAAAATGGCCTTGCATCCCATCCATCAACTGATTTACGTAAGCGATTTGGTCGGCAAGGACGAACGGCAACTTGCCCCCATTCTGGAGTCGGCTGTACGCCGCAACACAGAAGATGGCATCACGGGGATGCTGCTCTATTCCGGCGGCAACTTCTTGCAAGTACTCGAAGGGCCAAAAGACGCAGTCCAAGCGACTTATGACCGGATCTGCAAGGACTCACGACACCGCAACACCACCCTGCTGCTGGAGCAAGACATTACCGAGCGGCAATTTGGGTCCTGGAGCATGGGCTACCGACAGCTCAGTGCAGAGGACGTGGCACGGTTTCCCGAACATGCACCCTACTTTCAGTTTGGATTTAAGAACGATGCCCTCAAGGCCAAGCCGGGCGAAGCTCGTGAGTTGCTGAAGTTGTTCTGCGATGGGATGCTCTGACACGCCAGCCCCAGGTGAAGTCCCCTCGATATCCTGAGCCTGTCAGTAGCAGAGGTGGCGGATCACTGTGCGAACAGAAAAGCCGGCAGCGATGCTGGCTTTTTGTTTTTTGCACCACATGTCTGTTGGCAACAGCCACACGTGCTCATTCAGCGGGACGCAACAGGTGAAGTATCTCGGAGGCATCACGTTGGTACAGCACAGGCACGCGGTCAGCATCAACCGGATGGCCAGTGAGGTACCCCTGCACTTGATCGCAATCGAGTGCCTGCAAACGTTGCGCCTGCTCGCGGGTTTCCACGCCTTCGGCCACACACGACATCTTGAGGGCCTTGGCGAGCGACACCATGGAGCTGACCAAGGTGTCGGCTGCGGGGTCGATCAACATGGCGCGGACAAAGCTTTGGTCGATCTTCAACTCGGTCAAGGGCAAGCGCGCCAAGTAACTCAGCGAGGAGTACCCTGTGCCGAAGTCGTCAACGGCCAACCCCACCCCCATCTCTCGCAAACTGAGCAGTTTGGCAATCGTGCTCTCGAAGTCACCCACCAGACCGCTTTCGGTGATTTCGATATCCAGCCCCGGATCGACCCCGCCATCCTGCAAGGCCTCTTTCACCAAAGCCAAAAAACCACCGTCCTGCAGCTGTTTGGCCGCCACGTTCACCGAAACGCGGGGAGCCCGCCCCATGGCGGCCAGCCAGGTGCGGCGGTCGCGACCGGCCTGCCGAAAAATCCATCGGCCAACGTCCACAATCAGTCCGGTTTCCTCCATCAGGGGGATGAACTTCGCGGGCGGTACGAGGCCGGTGTCTGGGCTGTTCCAGCGGATCAGCGCCTCCACACTTCCCATGCGGCCTGTGCGCATGTCGTACTTGGGCTGGTAGTGCAGAAGGAACTCGTCCCGCTGCAGGGCCTGTCGCAAACGCCGTTCGATGTCGAACTTTTCCGCCACCACCGCCGAGATATGGGCGTCGTAAAACACCACGCGCTCACCCACACGTTTGGCACGCTTGAGCGCCGCTTCCGCATGGCCAAACAGCTCATCGGCGTCGGCACCATCGCGCGGATAAATGGCGAGACCCACCTTGGCACCCACTTGCAGCGAATCACCCCCCACAGAAAAATCCGGCGCAAAGGCTTTCTCGTACACCTGCTGCGATGTGCGCAGCAACTCAAAATCGGCGGGGGCTCCGGGCAACATGAGCGCAAACTGGTCAGCACCCACACGCGCCACCCGTGACGCGTCGCCCGCCACCTCCACCACACGCCGCCCCACCTGCTGAAGAAGGCTGTCACCAACATGGCGGCCCAGGTTGTCGTTGATCGACTTGAACCCGTCCACGTCCAGAATGGCCAGCACCAGCGATTGGCCCATGGTCACGGCCATCGCAATCGACTGGCTCAAGCGGTCATGGAACAGGTTGCGGTTGGCGCATCCCGTGAGCTGGTCGTAGTACGCCAGCCGCTGCATGTTCTCGGATTGGCGGATATGGGACATGGCAAACGAAATGTCGCCCGCCAACTCCGACAACAAACGGCACTCCTCCGCATCGAAAAAATCAACCTCTTCCGAATGAAGCGACAGCCAGCCGACCGTGGTTCGCTGATGAGTCAACGGAAACAATGCCAGAGATCGCGTGTTCCACACATGCGCCTGAGCGGCAAAGCCCATCCAACTGTCCGTTCGGATGTCATTGATCACGATGGGCTTTTGGTCGCTCATGAGTTCTAGAAAACGGGGCTCCTTTTGCAAACGCTGGATGTCCAAGATCTGGTCGAACCGCTCGAAATAGGCCATCTTGCGCGCACCCTCGCACGAGGCCTGCATCACAGGAAGCCGCGAGTCCAGATCCACCAAGCCAATCCACGCACGCAGAAAACGGCCTGTCTCCACCGCAAGGCGACATGCCTCCTGGTACAGCTCGTTGACGTTGTTCACACGGACGATGAGGCTGTTGATGGCGCTCAGCACACCGGTCACACGCATCAGGCGCTGCGCACGGAGTTCGGCCACTTTTCGCTCGGTGATGTCTTCGTGCGCGATGACCACCCGCACCTGCTCGCCCTGCTCGAACCGGGTCACGCGGGCCAAGAACCAATGGCATGTCAGATCGCGGTCCGTGATGGGATAGCTCAACGAAAACACATCCCGCTGGCCGGTGAGCACCTCTCGCACGCCGGCTTGGAGGGTCTGGAGGTACGGAGTGCTTGCATCGGGTTGGGTGCTCTCGGCAAAAAACAGACCTCCTTCCGCCGGCCGCCAGGTGCTGTCCGCCAAACGATCACCCAGTGCGCGCCACGCCTTGTTCACGGCAAGCACCCGACCCACGGCATCCAGCACGCCAATCTGCTCCGCCAAGGCGTTGAGGGCCGCGCGGTTGAAGCGCTCCGAGACGTCGAGCGATTGCTCTGCTTCGCGCCGGGCAATGAATTGCCCCAGCTGTTGCGCCACACCGCTGGCAGTTTGGTGCATCGCCGCATCGGGCAGCTGCGCCGCATCTGAAAGAAAAGACAGCACACCGACCACGCGCTCGCCCACTTTCACCGGAAAGAGGCTGGCGCTGCCTGTTGCGGTCGATTCGCGCAACACCGCCTGCGCCAGCCGAGGGTCGTTGCGCAGCTGTGGCACCCACAGCGGCTCACCGGTTTGCCACACCAGGCCAGCCAGACCCACACCCCGCGGCAACACACCACCCGACGTCTCCGCAGCCTGCAGGAGCAGAGAGCTGCCAGGTTTGACCCATTGGGTGGCGATGGTCATGGCCTGCCGGGTGTCGTCCACCCGCCAAAACCGCCCCATCTTCCAGCCCAAGCGCTCGCACACCGTGGCCACCACCGCCGCCTGCCCTTCACCCAATGTCTCGGCGGCCGCCAATGCCTTGGCCACAGCGTGTTCCAACTCCAGCAGGCGTTCGGCCCGTTCGCGTGTGGCCACCTCGGCCTGAAGATGCTCCAGTTGCAACCCCAGCCGCTGATTGGCTGTCTGCAATTGCAAGGTGCTCTGGGTCAGCTTTCGCGTCAGCAGCTTCAGATGCTCGGCATCAAATTCGGCCTCAAAGATCGGCAAGATCTCTGGCGGATATGCCGATGTCGACCGCCCCGCCAGCGCCGAGTTGAGGACGTCGATCACCAGCTCAGGCTCACAGGGTTTGGTGATGACGTGCTCGACGCCACAGCTTCGCGCCAAGGTCCAGGCCTCATGCTGCAGGAACGTGGCGGTATAAAACACCACTGGAGTGGCATGGTGCTTCAAGTCCTTGCGCAACTGCTTGACAAACTCGAAGCCATCCATAGACGGCATCAAGATGTCGCAGACGATGAGGTGTGGCTCCCAACGTGCCACCTGGACAAGCCCTTCACCCCCGTCGCCAGCCTCGGCCGTCTCATGGCCCAGGTGGTGCAGCAAGGTGATCAGCACCTCGCGGTTGGTCGCCACATCATCGATCACCAGCACGCGCGCCATGGAATGCCTCAATCCAGGCCGACACCCGACCCGCGATGCGGGACGATGCGTGCCAGCAGGGCGTCAACGTCCTGCAAGATGGTTTCAGGGTCGATGGGTTTGGCCAGGTAGGCATCAAACCCTGCGCCCATCACACGCTCTTCATCACCCGGCATTGAGTACGCCGTCAGTGCCACCACCGGCAATGCCCCCGTGCGTGCGTCACCCCGGATGTGTGCGAGCAGCGCGTAGCCGTCCACCACGGGCATCTGGATGTCGGTGAGCACCATGTCTGGCAGTTGACGGCTCAGATGCTGTATCGCCTCCTGTCCGTTCGTGGCCAGGAGCACCTCGTGCCCAGCGCTGTGCAACAGATAACGCATCAGCTCCAGGCTGGCGGGGTTGTCTTCGACAAGAAGGATGCGCTTGGCCACGTCAACCTCCCAAGCGGAACGTGAAACAACTGCCCTGCCCCACGACGCTGGCCACCGTGATCTCGCCACCCAACGCCTGGGCCATGCGCTGACTGATGTGCAGGCCCAGCCCGGTCCCCTCAATGCCCTGTATGGCCGCCGCGTCACCCCGGTTGAAGGCGTCGAACAGCTGAGACAGGCGAGCGGCGGGGATGCCTATGCCGGTGTCGGTGACACCGATGACCACAGCCGGTTGACCACGTTTGCCGTGGACTTTGGCCAACTGCACGGTCACGCCACCGTGGTGGGTGAACTTGATGCCGTTGGCCACGAGGTTGATGACGATTTGCTTGACCGAGCGGCGGTCGGTGGGCAACACCACCGGGCCGGCGTCCGCCAGAAAGTTCAGCGTCAGGTCTTTGGCCTGCGCCTGCGGCGTCAAGGTGGACAACACCTCTTCCGTCAGCTCTCGCAGGTCCACCGTCTCGATGACAGGTGTGTGTTGACCCGATTCAACCTTGGCCACATCGAGCAAATCATTGATCAACGCGAGCAAGTGTTTGGCACTCGTCTTGATCGTGGTGAGCTGTTTGGTTTGCTCGTCATTGAGCGGGCCCGGCAAGCGCATCAGCAGTGTGCCCGTGAAACCAATGATGGCATTCAGTGGCGTGCGCAGTTCGTGGCTCATGCTCGCCAGAAAACGGTCCTTGGCTTCGTTGGCCTGGGCCAGTTCAAGGTTCTTGTCCTGCAGGGTCCGTTCGATGCGCTTGCGGTCGGTGATGTCGCGCACAGCGCTCATCACAAAACGGCCGTCCTCTGTGCGCAACGGGCTCAGGCTGATCTCGATCGGAAACTCGCTCCCATCAAGGCGGCGCCCCCACAAATCCAAGCCCGACCCCATGGCCCGCTTGCGCGGCTGCAGGAAATAGCCAGAGCGGTGGCCAACGTGCGCGTGCCGAAAGCGCTCGGGCAGCAACTGGTCCACCAGCACACCTCTCAACTGTCCCGCGCTGTAACCGAACAAGCTTTCGGCTTGACTGTTCGCAATGACGATGTGCCCAGTGGCATTGGCCATCACGATGCCGTCGGGCGTGGACTCCAACAAATCGCGGAAGCGCTCCTCCATCAGCTTGGCGTCGCGCTCCACCTTGATCGGTGTCACATCTTTTTCCGCCATGGCCACCACCCAGGTGGCTTCGTCGGCCAGCTGGACCCGCCGGCAGGACACATCGACGAACAAGAGCGAGCCATCTCGTCGCCGGCGCACGGCTTCGAATTCAGCGTGTCCGTGTTCGACCATCTGCTGCCACCGATGCGCAAAATCATCCGCCTGGTCAACCGGCACGAAGTGGTCGGCATAACGGTGGCCCAGCATCTCCTCGGCACGGAAGCCAAAGACCCGCTCACACCCCGGGCTCCAGGCCAAGACATCCCCCGCCATGGAGAGCACACAGGCCGCATCCGGGCTTTCCTGGTAAAGGATGTGGTTGAAGTCTGCGTGCTGGGACATGAAGTGCCTTGCAATCCCAAGAGCGGCCTGTCCCGGCGTTGCGGGGTAGGCGCCTATCTCCTCTTGGGGCCGATGATTCTCAACTTATGAAAAGATGTCAATAAAAGCATTACAGCCGCCGCAGTCGGGCAACGCGGTCATCGGACCGCTGCGGCTTTTCAAATGAGCTGAAGCTCAGCCAAATGAGCACAACCTTAAATTTTATTAAGAAAATGCTTTT
>DASUIK010000340.1:0-13691 GCA_036279795.1 Burkholderiaceae bacterium
GTGCCCCTGCCGACGCGCATGAAGCGTTTCGACATCCTGCGTTCGCCGCACGTCAACAAGACTTCGCGCGACCAGCTGGAAATCCGCACCCACCAGCGCCTGATGGACATCGTCGACCCGACCGACAAGACGGTGGACGCCCTGATGAAGCTGGACCTCCCGGCTGGCGTGGACGTCGAAATCAAGCTGCAATAAGGGAAACCTCTTGCAAGAACAAAGCCCGCCAGTTATACTGGCGGGCTTTTCGGGCCTCTGAAGGCCCTTAACCGCTTTTGTGTGCCCCGCAATGGGTTTCAAAAGCATCATCAGCCCCGGCCAATTGAAGTCGGGAACGGAGAAAACAATGAGTCTTAGCAACTCCCTCGGGTTGTTGGGTCGCAAGGTGGGCATGATGCGCCTGTTCAACGAGGATGGGGACGCAGTTCCTGTCACCGTGCTGGACGTGTCGAACAACCGTGTGGCTCAAGTCAAAACCCAAGCCAACGATGGCTACGACGCTCTGCAAGTGGCGTACGGCAAGCGTCGCGCATCGCGTGTGACCAAGCCCGAAGCCGGTCACCTGGCCAAGGCCGGTGTCGAAGCAGGCGAAATCCTCAAGGAATTCCGCGTGACCGCCGAGGTCGCTGCGCAGTACCAGGCTGGCGCCACCGTGCCCGCTTCGCTGTTTGCGGCTGGCCAGAAGGTCGACGTGCAAGGCACCTCGATCGGTAAAGGCTTCGCCGGCACCATCAAGCGCCACAACTTCAGCTCGCAGCGCGCGTCGCACGGTAACAGCCGTTCGCACAACGTGCCTGGCTCCATCTCCATGGCGCAAGACCCCGGTCGCGTGTTCCCTGGCAAGAAGATGACCGGCCACATGGGCGACGAGACCGTGACCGTGCAAAACCTGGACGTGGTTCGCATCGACGAAGCACGCCAGTTGCTGCTGGTCCGTGGTGCCGTTCCCGGCTCCGACGGCGGTTTTGTGACCGTCCGCCCGGCCATCAAGGCCAAAACCAACAAGGGAGCGAACTGATGCAAGTCGAACTCCTGAACGAACAAGGCCAGGCCGCGTCCAAAGTGGACGTGCCCGAGACCGTGTTTGGTCGTGATTACAACGAGTCGCTGATCCACCAACTGGTGGTGCAGTACCAGGCCAACGCGCGCCAGGGCACCCGTGCCCAGAAGGACCGCGAGCAGGTCAAGCACTCGACCAAGAAGCCGTTCAAGCAAAAGGGCACCGGCCGCGCTCGCGCCGGTATGACGTCCTCGCCGCTGTGGCGCGGGGGTGGTCGCACCTTCCCGAACAGCCCCGACGAGAACTTCACCCAGAAGCTCAACAAGAAGATGTACCGCGCCGGCATGGCCTCCATCTTCTCGCAACTGGTGCGTGAAGGCCGTCTGGCCGTGGTCGATTCCATCAAGCTGGACTCGCCCAAGACCAAGCCCCTGGCTGCCAAGTTCAAGGCCATGAACCTGCAATCGGTTCTGGTCATCGCCGACGAAGTCGATGAGAACCTGTACCTGGCTTCGCGCAACCTGCCCAACGTGCTGGTTGTCGAGCCGCGTTACGCCGATCCGGTGTCGCTGGTTCACTACAAGAAAGTGATCGTGACCAAGGCCGCCATCGACAAGCTCAAGGAGATGTTCGCATGAGCACGACCTCTTTTGATGAAGGGCGCCTGATGCAGGTGCTGGTGGCACCGATCGTGTCCGAAAAAGCGACCATGGCCGCTGAGAAGTCCAACGCCATCCTGTTCAAGGTGCTGCGCGATGCGACCAAGCCCGAGATCAAGGCCGCTGTGGAATTGATGTTCAAGGTCAAAGTCGACGCCGTCGCCGTTCTGAACCAGAAGGGCAAGACCAAGCGTTTCGGCAAGACCGTGGGTCGCCGTGACCACGTGCGCAAGGCCTACGTGACCTTGGCCGCCGGTCAGGAACTCAACTTTGGTGGGGAGGGCGTCTGATCATGGCCGTCGTCAAACTCAAGCCGACATCGCCCGGTCGCCGTGGCGTTGTCAAAGTCACGCGTGATCACCTGCACAAGGGTGACGGTTACGCGCCCCTGCTGGAACCTCAGTTCCAAAAGGCTGGTCGCAACAACAACGGTCACATCACCGTGCGTCACCGTGGCGGTGGCAACAAGCACCACTACCGCGTGGTCGATTTCGTGCGCAACAAGGACGGTATCCCGGCCAAGGTTGAGCGCATCGAATACGACCCGAACCGCACGGCTCACATCGCTCTGGTGTGCTACGCCGACGGCGAGCGCCGCTACATCATCGCCCCCCGCGGCGTTGAAGTCGGTGCAACCCTGCTGAGCGGTTCCGAAGCGCCGATCCGCGTGGGCAACACCCTGCCGATCCGCAACATCCCCGTGGGTTCGACCATCCACTGCATCGAGCTGCAAATCGGCAAGGGCGCGCAAATTGCCCGTTCCGCTGGCGCCTCGGCCGTGCTGCTGGCCCGCGAAGGCATCTACGCCCAGGTGCGCATGCGCTCGGGTGAAGTGCGCAAGGTCCATGTGGACTGCCGCGCCACCATTGGTGAAGTCTCCAACACCGAGCACAGCCTGCGTCAGCTGGGCAAGGCCGGTGTCAAGCGTCACATGGGCATCCGCCCGACCGTTCGCGGTGTCGCGATGAACCCGATCGACCACCCGCACGGTGGTGGTGAAGGCCGCACCGGTACCGGCATGCCGCCGGTGGATCCGTGGGGCAACCTCACCAAGGGTTACCGCACCCGCAACAACCGCCGCACGCAATCCATGATTGTGTCGCGTCGCAAGAGCAAATAAGGAGTGACGAGATGACCCGTTCTCTCAAGAAAGGTCCCTTTGTCGACCATCACCTGATGGCCAAAGTGGAAAAGGCTGTGTCCACCAAGGACAAGAAGCCCGTCAAAACCTGGTCGCGTCGCTCCATGATCTTGCCCGAGTTCATCGGCCTGACCATTGCCGTTCACAACGGCAAGCAGCACGTGCCGGTGTACATCACGGACCAGATGGTGGGCCACAAACTCGGCGAGTTCTCGCTGACGCGCACCTTCAAGGGCCACCCTGGCGACAAAAAAGCCAAGAAGTAAGGATCAACCATGACTACTGAAACCCGCTGTGTCGTCCGCGGCGTGCGCCTGTCGGTGGACAAGGGCCGTCTCGTGGCTGACCTGATTCGCGGCAAGAAGGTCGACCAGGCCCTCAACATCCTGACGTTCACGCAGAAAAAAGCTGCTGGCATCGTCAAGAAGGCCCTGGAATCCGCCATCGCGAACGCCGAACACAACGACGGCGCCGACATCGATGAGCTGAAGGTCACGACCATCCACGTCGAACAAGGCACCACGCTCAAGCGTTTCTCGGCCCGCGCCAAAGGCCGTGGCAACCGCATCAGCAAACCCACCTGTCACATCTATGTGACGGTTGGCAACTGAAGAGGTCACTGGAACTATGGGACAAAAAATCAACCCCACAGGCTTCCGCCTGGCCGTTTCGCGCAACTGGGCTAGCCGCTGGTACGCGAGCAACCGTGACTTCGCCGGCATGCTGGCCGAAGACATCAAGGTGCGCGAGTACCTCAAGGGCAAGCTGAAGAACGCCGCCGTCTCGCGCGTCGTGATCGAGCGCCCCGCCAAGAACGCACGCATCACCATTTACTCGGCACGTCCGGGCGTGGTGATCGGCAAGAAAGGCGAAGACATCGAGAAGCTGAAGAAGGACCTGAGCGCCAAGCTGGGCGTGCCGGTCGCGGTCAACATCGAAGAAGTGCGCAAGCCCGAAATCGATGCCAAGCTGATCGCCGACAGCATCACGCAGCAGCTGGAAAAGCGCATCATGTTCCGCCGCGCCATGAAGCGTGCGATGCAGAACGCCATGCGTCTGGGTGCCCAAGGCATCAAGATCATGTCGTCCGGTCGCCTGAACGGCGCCGAAATCGCCCGTTGCGAGTGGTACCGCGAAGGCCGTGTGCCTCTCCATACCCTGCGCGCCGACATCGACTACGGCACGTCCGAAGCAGAAACCACCTACGGCATCATCGGTGTCAAGGTGTGGGTCTACAAGGGCGACACCCTGGGCCGCAACGACGCCCCTTCGTTGGACAGCACCCCGCGTCCTGAAGAAGAGCGCCGCCCGCGTGGTCCTCGCCGTGACGGTGCCCGTCCTGGCTCCGACCGCCCTGGCCGTGGTGGCCCCCGCCGCACCGGCGCACCTGCCGATGGCAGCGACAAACCCGCTGAAGCCACTGCTGGCGAAGCACGACCCGCCGTTAAGCGCGTTCGCAAAGACGCACCCGCAGGGGCACCTGCGGACGGCAAAGGAGAATAAACATGCTGCAACCTGCACGTCGCAAGTACCGCAAGGAGCAAAAAGGCCGTAACACCGGCGTTGCCACCACTGGCAACTCCGTGGCCTTTGGCGACTTCGGTCTCAAATCCACCGACCGCGGCCGTTTGACCGCGCGCCAGATCGAATCCGCTCGTCGTGCCATTTCGCGTCACGTCAAGCGTGGTGGCCGCATCTGGATCCGCGTGTTCCCGGACAAGCCGATCTCCAACAAGCCTGCCGAAGTCCGTATGGGCAACGGCAAGGGTTCGGTCGAGTATTACGTGGCTGAAATCCAGCCAGGCAAGGTGCTTTACGAAATCGTGGGTGTGCCCGAAGAGCTGGCCCGTGAAGCGTTCAAACTGGCAGCCGCCAAGCTGCCCCTGCGCACCACGTTCGTGACGCGCATGATTGGCCAGTGATCAGGAGAACACAGATGAAAACTGCTGAACTGCGCCAAAAGGACGTTGCTGGTCTGCAAGCCGAGGTGAAGGAGCTGCAAAAGGCCCACTTCAACCTGCGCATGCAAAAAGCCACGCAGCAACTGAGCAACACCGCGACCCTGCGCAGCACCCGCCGCGCGATCGCCCGTGCCAAGACCATTCTTGCTGAAAAGCAAGCAGCCAAGTAAGGAGTGACCATGACGGAAGCTAAAACATCCCTCAAGCGCACCTTGATTGGCAAGGTGGTGAGCGACAAGCGCGCCAAGACCGTGACGGTGTTGGTCGAGCGTCGCGTGAAGCACGAGCTGTACGACAAGATCGTTGCCAAGTCGAGCAAGTACCACGCGCACGACGAAAAGGGCGAGTACAAGATGGGCGACGTGATCGAGATCACCGAAAGCCGTCCGCTGTCCAAGACCAAAAACTGGGTCGCCACGCGCCTGGTTCAAAAGGCCGCTCTGGTTTAAGCCCACAGGTTTTCGCCTATTGGGCTGCCCCGAGCAGCAACTCAAAAAACGACCGACAATCTCGGTCGTTTTTTGTTTTTGGGCTGGCATTCATGATGTGGCCCATGGAAAGAGTCAACCCGGCCACAGGCCATTCACCCCGAGGAGCATTCTCATGATTCAGGTAGGCGACAAACTTCCCGCAGCAACGCTGATGGAGTACGTGGAAGTCGAAGGCAACGGCTGCAGCATCGGCCCCAACCCGGTGGACGTGACCAAGGCCGCGGCCGGCAAGACCATTGCGTTGTTTGCGCTGCCAGGCGCTTTCACGCCCACCTGCTCGGCCAAACACGTGCCCGGTTATGTGGAGCAGTTTGACGCGTTCAAAGCCGCGGGCGTGGACGAGATCTGGTGCGTGAGCGTGAACGATGCCTTCGTGATGGGCGCTTGGGCGCGTGACCAGAAAACCGGTGACAAGGTCCGCATGCTGGGCGATGGCGACGCCGCTTTCGCCAAGGCCACCGGCCTGACGCTGGACCTCACGGGCAAAGGCCTGGGTCTGCGCAGCAACCGTTACTCGATGCTGGTGAAAGACGGCGTGGTCAAGACGCTCAACATCGAAGGTCCGGGCAAGTTCGAAGTGAGCGACGCCACCACCTTGTTGGGCCAAGCCAAAGCCGCCTGAAACAGCGTCTTGCTGGCCATCGGCCGCGCCGCCTCAGCAGGGGCAGCGCGGCCGATTCATTTCAAATCGGCTTTGAGGTAGTGGGCGCCGGCCAAGGGATTGTGGTAGTACGGCGCAATCTCGACGAAGCCCGAGTCGAGGTACAAGGCGCGGGCGCTTTCCATGTCGTCCAGCGTGTCGAGCAGGATGTGGTCATAGCCCGCCTGGCGCGCGAGCATGAGGGTGCGTTCCACCAACTGCCGCCCAAGACCAAACCCCCGGAACACGCGCCGCACATAGAGGCGCTTCATTTCGCAAGCATTGGGGTAGTCGCTGTTGAACAACGGGCGGAACGCGCAGCAGCCCGCAGGTTGGGCGTCCACGTGGGCAATGAGCAAGCCACCCATGGGCTCAGAGTAGTCGCCTGGCAGGCCGGCCAGTTCTTGGTCGAAGTTCTGAAAACACAGATCAATGCCCAGGCTTTGCTGGTATTCGAGGAAAAGCGCACGCGCGGTCTCCATGTCGGAGGGCGTTTGTGCGAGTTCGATCTGCGTCTGGGAGGCGGGCGGCTCAGACATGAGCGCGACTATACGACAGCAGGCGAGCCGATCTCAAGCGACGCCCAGGCCATAGACCAGGTAAGCCGCCACTGCGGACAACAAGGCCAGCAACACCGCCAGCAGCCATTGCCGGGGCCCATCGTGAGATGAGGGCAAGGCGGGATCAACCACTGGCTTGTCGCCGTGCAGCATGGGGCCAATGAGGTCTTGCCGTCTGCCCCACTGGTAGACCGCGATGGCCAGCAGATGCAGCGCCACCAGCACCAGCACCAACCATTGCCCCAGGTGCTTGTGGTACGCGGTCGCCTTTGCCACTGTGCTGCCTTCCAGAAAACGCACCAGGGGCCCAACGAAAGCGATTTCGTCGTCACTGCCCAGGCCTGTCGCCACCTGAAGCAGCAAGGCGCCAAGCAGCGCGAAAACGGCAAGCGCGCCGAGCGGGGAATGGCCGATTTGGTGGTGGACGGGGGCCTGGCCGCGCAAGTAGCGCAGCACGGCTGCAGGGCTGTAGATGAAGGAGGTGAAACGTGTCCAATGGCCGCCGAACAAGCCCCAGGCCAAGCGGAACAGCAACAGCGCGAGCACCACGTGGCCCAGGCGCAGGTGCCACACCATCCAGTTGCCACCGAGTTTGGCGGTGATGACCATGCCGACGACGCTCAAAGCCAGCAGCCAGTGGAAGACACGGGTGGGCAAATCCCAGACGCGAACGGTGTGCATGGCAGTGATCCTTGTGGGAAAGCGGGATGCCCGCAAGCGGAAGCGAAAACTGAGGGATATGATCATCGCAGAGGCCGTTGTCGCTGACACGGCCTCGCCCATTTCCCTCAACGTCTCAAGGACACGCATGAAACTCGCCGTCACCCTGGCGCTGGCCGCCACCGCCATGGCCGCCGCTCTGCCTGCAGCCGCTCAGTTCCAGAAGCCTGAAGACGCGGTCAAGTACCGCCAAAGTGTGATGACGGTACAGAGCTTTCACCTCGGGCGCATTGGTGCCATGGCCAACGGGCGCGTGCCCTTTGACGCCAAAGTGGTTCAGGAGCACGCCGCCGTGCTGGAGACGGTGACCAAGCTGGCGTGGGTGGGTTATGGCCCAGAGACTGAAAAAACCAAGTCGCGCTCCAAACCCGAAGTTTGGATGGACTCAGCCAAATTCAAGCAGGCACAGGACACCATGATGGGCGAGGTGACCAAACTGAACGCCGCCGCCAAGACGGGCAACTTGGATCAGATCAAAGCCAGTTTTGGCAATGTGGCGGGCTCTTGCAAGGCCTGCCACGACGCTTTCCGCGAATAAACCGCCGATCAGCCCTGTGCCAGCAGCTTTTCCACGAGCTGGTGCAGGGCGTCAAATTCGGGTTCGCCTACAAAACGCTTGACGATTCGGCCCTGTTTGTCGAGGAGGTAGGTGGTGGGCGTGAGTTTGACATCGCCCCAGGCCTTGGCAATGTCGCCCGTGTTGTCCAGCGCCACCTTGAAGGGCAGTTGGCGGCTCTGGGCAAAGTTGCTCACCCACTGTGGGGGGTCATAGCTCATGGCCACGGCTACGGTTTCAAAGCCGCGGTCCTTGTACTTGTTGTGGGTGGCCACAATGCTGGGCATTTCTTTCACGCAGGTCACGCACGTGGTGGCCCAGAAATTCACCAGCACCACCTTGCCTTTGAAACTGGCGGTGTCCACCACGTTGCCATCCAGCAGCACGAAACGGGAGGCGGGAGCGTCCTCTTGTGTGCCACACGCTGAAAGGCCGAGCAGACCGAGCGCCACGCCCGCCCAGGCGGTGGATGACACAAAACTGCGGCGGGAGGGAAGTGGGCGGTTCATGGTGAGAAAGTGGGCACCGGGCCCAAAAACAGGAACGGAACAGGTGGGCGGTATGGCCCACAAGCACTGTGTGTGGAGGCAGGCGGGGTGCGAAAGTTCACCGCGAAGCTAATATTTCTATTTTCGCTCCGATGTGGGCGTGGTTCCAAGGGGTTTCATGCGGTTTCAGAGTGGTGGGGTGCTGTGTCTGTCGGCGCTGGTGGTGGCCTGCAGCCCCACATTCAACTGGCGCAATGTGTCGCTGGACGCGGCGGCGCTGCAAGCCCAATTGCCTTGCAAGCCGGAGCGGGCTGAGCGCCAGGTGCCGTTGACGCCCTCTGGCACCACGCTGCGGCTGATGAGCTGTGAAGCGGGCGGCATCACCTTCGCCCTGGCTTGGGCTCAGCTTGCGCCAGCGGAGGACATGAAGCAGGTGCTGGACCACTGGCAGCAGGCAGGTTGGGGCAGTTTGCGGCAGACGGCTGTGCCGGCCAGCGGCCCACCCGCCGGCTGGCAGGTGTGGCCCGTGCAGGTGGCCGGTGCCCAGCACTTGCGCGCCTGGAAAGGGCCTGGGCTGGACCACCAGGGCCGCCCGCTACAGGCACGCCAGCTTTACTTTGCCCAGGGCGGGATGGCCTACCAGGCGGCCGTCTATGGCCCCGCCTTGACCGAGGTCGGTGTGGCGCCCTTCTTCGAGGCGCTGCGCCTCCCGAGCTCGCCATGACCCCCACCTTACCCCTGGGGGCCGATGGCCCGTTGCCTGTGCGCACGGCGGTGATGGTGTTTCTCTCGTTCGCGGTGGCCTATTTCCTCTCGGCCTTGGTGCGCGCCATCACGGCCACGCTGTCGCCCACACTCAGCGCGGAGTTTGCCCTCCAGGCCAGCGACCTGGGTCTGCTGGCCGGTGGTTATTTCCTGGGCTTCGCCCTCACACAGCTGCCCTTGGGCAATTGGCTGGACCGTTTCGGGCCCAAGCGTGTCATCCTGGGTTTTCTCAGCGTGGCGGTGATGGGTGTGGCGGCGTTTGCCCTGGCCGGGCAATTCGCCAGCTTGCTGGGGGCGCGCGTGCTCACTGGCATGGGGGTCAGCGCCTGCCTGATGGCGCCGCTCACCGGGTTTCGCCGCTGGCTGTCGCCCGCCGCGCAGCTGCGGGCAAACTCCTGGATGCTCATGACCGGCTCCCTGGGAATGCTGGCCTCGACATTGCCCGTGCAGTGGCTGATGCCGGTGGTGGGCTGGCGGGGCCTGTTCTGGGGGTTGGCGGTGCTGATCGCGTTGTCCATGCTGGTGTTGGCCTGGACCGTGCCCCGCTGGCACCACGAACCGGTCGACGACGGCCACGGCGCGGCGCCGACGGGCTACGGCGCCATCTGGCGCAACCGCTACTTCCAGCGCATGACGCCCATCGGTTTTTTCTGCTACGGAGGCATGGTGGCGGTGCAAACCTTGTGGGCCGGTCCGTGGATGGTGCGGGTGGCGGGCCACACGTCCGCCCAGGCCGCCCAGGGCCTGTTCTGGATCAATGCTTTCATGTTGGTCACGTTCTGGACCTGGGGCATGGTCAACCCAGCGCTGGTCAAACGGGGCTTGAGTGCACAGCGCCTCATTGCGCTGGGGCTGCCCCTGAGTTTTGTGGTGCTTGCCATCAACATCGTGTTGGCCGAAGGCACGGGCTGGCTGGGTTGGGCGTTGTACTGTGTGACCAGCACCTTCGTCTCGCTCTCACAGCCGGCGGTGGCACTCGCTTTTGTGCCGGCGCTCGCGGGGCGGGCGTTGTCGGCCTTCAACCTCGTCATTTTCAGCGGCGTGTTTGTGGTGCAGTGGGGCATTGGCCTGCTGGTGGACGCGTTCCAGCGGGTGGGTTGGTCGGTGACCGCATCTTTCCAAGCGGCGTTCGTGGTCTACCTGTTGTGCTGTGTGCTGGCTTACCTGTACTTCCTGGCGGTCAAGGCCGAAGGACGTGCGCCGACGCCGGTGCGACAGCCGGCCAGCCAAGCCCGATAAACTGCGGTCCATGAACGGCATCCTGATCATCGCCCACGCGCCCTTGGCCTCGGCCCTGCGCAAGTGTGTGCTGCACGTGTTCCCGGACGCCGCCGAAAGCCTGTCCGCACTGGACGTGTTGCCGAATGTGCCACCCGAAGAATCGCTGGCCCAGGCCCGCATGCTGATGGCGCAGCTCGGCACGCCCCAAACCCTGGTGGTGACCGACGTGTTCGGCGCCACCCCATGCAACGTGGCCAGCAAACTGGTGGATGGCATACGCTCGCGCCTGATCGCGGGGGCCAACCTGCCCATGTTGCTGCGCACCGTGTCCTACCGCCACGAATCGTTGGAGGCGTTGGTGACCCGTGCCGTGGCCGGGGCCACCCAGGGCGTCATCCAGGTGGCCATCACCGCGCCGCACCACCAAGTCAGACGAAGTACCCATGATCAAGACCACCGTGACCATCAGCAATAAGCTCGGCCTGCACGCCCGGGCCTCGGCCAAGCTGACCAAGCTGGCCGGCACTTTCCCGTGCGAGGTGTGGATGTCGCGCAACGACCGCCGCGTCAACGCCAAGAGCATCATGGGCGTGATGATGCTGGCCGCCGGTCTGGGGGCCGAGGTGGAGGTGGAAACCGCCGGAACGCAGGAGCAGGAAGCGATGGACGCGATCCTCGCCTTGATCAACGACAAGTTCGGAGAAGGCGAGTGAAGTCGGCCCCCACGCTCCACCGCTGCGCGGGTCGCTGCCCTCCAAGGGTGCTGATCTGGCTTGGGGCGGCCCGGCGCCAGATCCTTTTTGCCGGCGCCTCTGGGGTGAGGGTATGACGTTTTCTGTCCACGGCCAGGCAGTTTCACGCGGCATTGCCATCGGGCGGGCCGTGCTGGTGGCGTCCAGCCGGGTGGACGTGGCGCACTACTTTGTCACGCAGGAGCAGGTTGAAAGCGAGATCGAGCGGGTGCGCTCGGCACGCAACGCGGTGGTCGACGAGATCACACGCATCCGTGAAGGCCTGATCGAGACCGGTACCAAAGAGGCCCACCACGAGCTGGTGGCGCTGCTGGAGGTGCACTTGATGCTGCTGCAAGACGAGCAGCTGACGGCCGGCGTCAAGCACTGGATCGTGGAGCGGCACTACAACGGTGAGTGGGCGCTCACCACGCAGCTGGAGGTCATTGGTCGCCAGTTCGACGAGATGGAGGACCCGTACCTGCGCGAGCGCAAGGCCGACTTGGAGCAAGTGGTCGAGCGCATCCTGCGGCAGATGCGGGGCGTGGGTTCACCGGTGGCGGCACCTCCGCCGGCCCGGCGCACCTCGCAGCAGGAGCTGCTGCTGGACGACACCCTGGATGTGCCGCTGGTGCTGGTGGCGCACGATTTGTCGCCGGCCGACATGCTGCAGTTCAAGCAGAGTGTGTTCGCGGGCTTCATCACGGATGTGGGTGGCAAGACCTCGCACACCGCCATCGTCGCGCGCAGCATGGACATCCCGGCGGTGGTGGGCGCGCGCAGCGCCAGCCAACTCATCCAGCAGGACGACTGGGTCATCATCGACGGCGATGCGGGTGTAGTGGTGGTCGACCCCTCGCCCATCGTGCTGGCTGAGTACGGCTACAAGCAGCGCCAGGGTGAGGTGGAACGCGAGCGCCTGAGCCGGTTGCGGCACACGCCTGCGGTCACGCTGGACGGTCAGAAGATTGAGTTGTTGGCCAACATCGAACAACCGTCGGACGCGGGTGCGGCGCTGGCTGCGGGCGCGGTGGGGGTGGGGTTGTTCCGCAGCGAGTTCCTGTTCATGGGTCGCAACGGCCACCTGCCCGACGAGGAAGAGCAGTACCTGGCCTACAAAGCAGCCGTCGAAGGCATGCACGGCCTGCCCGTCACCATCCGCACCGTGGACGTGGGTGCCGACAAGCCGCTGGACCACATCCGCCGCGCCGACGACCACCTCAACCCCGCCCTGGGCCTGCGCGCCATCCGCTGGAGCCTGTCGGAGCCCGCCATGTTCCTGGCGCAATTGCGCGCCATCCTGCGCGCGGCGGCCCATGGGCAGGTGCACATCCTCATTCCCATGCTGGCGCACGCGCACGAAATCCGGCTCACGCTGGCGCTGGTGCAAAAGGCGCGCGAACAGCTTGATGCACAAGGGTTGGTGTACGGGCCGGTTCAACTGGGCGCCATGATCGAGGTGCCGGCGGCGGCCCTCACCGTGCCCATGTTCCTCAAGCATTTCGACTTTTTGTCGGTGGGCACCAACGACCTCATCCAGTACACCCTCGCCATCGACCGCGTGGACGAAGCCGTGGCCCATTTGTACGACCCGCTGCACCCGGCGGTGCTGCAGCTGCTGGCGCGCACCATCGCCGAAGGGCGTGTGCAGGGCAAACCGGTCAGTGTCTGCGGCGAAATGGCGGGCGACGTGACCATGACCCGGTTGCTGCTGGGCATGGGCTTGCGCAGCTTTTCCATGCACCCGTCGCAGGTGCTGGCGGTCAAGCAGCAAATCTTGCGCAGTGACACCCGCAAGCTCGAAACCTGGGCCCAGCGTTTGCTGGCCAGCGACGAGCCGTCCGAACTGTTGAACGAATAAAGACCCGGCGCTGGGCCGCCCCAAGCCGGGTCAGCTCCCTCGGGGGGCAGCGACCCGCGCAGCGGCGGAGCGTGGGGGCTTCAGCCCTTTGCGCGGGTGCCCACGATGGCGGCCCCCACGATCAGCACGGCGGCTGCCAACACGTGCCAACCGGGCGTTTCACCTCGAGCGGTCAGCAGCAACAGCGTGGACAGCAGCGGCGTGATGAAAGACAGCAGGCCGATCTTGCGGGCATCGCCCCGCTTGAGGGCGGCGTCCCAGAGAAAAAATGCGGCGCCCAACGGGCCCAGGCCCAGCACCACCAGCCGAGCAACGTCACTGCCCGTCAACGCCACGGACGGTTCCAGCCACACATGGCACACCAGCGACAGCAGGCCGGACACCAGCGCAAAACTGCCGATCGCCGCCGTGGGAAAGGCTGCCACGCGTTGGGTCAGCAAGGAATAACTGGCCCAGATGAAGGCCGAGCCCAGCGCGAGCAGGTAGCCCCACTGCAGTCCACCACCTTGCAGCGCCCCCGCCTTGCCGCCCACGATGGTCAGCGCCGCCCCGACGAACCCGACCAGGGCCGCCACCACGTGCACCGCACGCAAACCCACGCCGGGCAAAAACACCGGCGCTAGCACCACCATGCCCAGCGGCCAGAGGTAGTTGACCAGGTTGGCCTCCACCGGCGGCGCGTGCCGCAATGCCAAAAACAGCAAAAAATGGAAACCAAACAGGCCATATACCCCGAGGGCCAGTGTTGGCAGCGGCACACGCCATTGACGCCAGTCAAAGCGCGACAGCGGCAGGGCGATGACACTGCCGACCAGCAAAGCCAGACCGGTGAGCAGAAATGGCGGGAGGTGGGCGAGCGAGGCGCCGAGTGCGGCCAGCGTGCCCCACAAAACGATGGCT
>DASUIK010000341.1:0-18358 GCA_036279795.1 Burkholderiaceae bacterium
GTTGGTGGTGGGCGCGTTTGCCATCATCGTGTTGTCCAGCGAATGGCGGCGCGAGCGCATCTTCGCCTACCTCGACCCCTTCAGCGAGGACCACGCCCTGGGCAAGGGCTACCAGCTTTCGCACGCGCTGATCGCCATCGGTCGGGGTGAAATTTTTGGCGTCGGCCTGGGCGGCAGCGTGGAGAAACTGCACTGGCTGCCCGAGGCGCACACCGACTTCTTGCTCGCCGTGATCGGCGAGGAGTTTGGCCTCATTGGTGTGCTGACCCTGATCGCCCTCTTCATGTGGCTGACCCGCCGCATCATGGTGATTGGCCGCCAGGCCATCGCCTTGGACCAGGTGTTCGCTGGCCTGGTGGCGCAGGGCGTGGGGCTGTGGATGGGCTTCCAGGCCTTCATCAACATTGGCGTGAACCTGGGCGCTTTGCCCACCAAGGGCCTGACCTTGCCGCTCATGAGCTACGGCGGTTCGGCCATCTTGCTCAACCTGATCGCGCTGGCCATCGTGCTCCGTGTGGACTACGAGAACAAACAGCTGATGCGCGGGGGGCGGCCATGAGCAAGACAGCACTTGTGATGGCCGGCGGCACTGGCGGCCACATCTTCCCTGGCCTGGCCGTGGCGGAGGCCTTGCGCGAGCGCGGCTGGCGCGTGCACTGGTTGGGCGCGCCTGCCAGCATGGAGGCCCAACTGGTGCCGCCACGTGGCTTTGCCTTCGAGCCGATCGAATTTGGTGGTGTGCGCGGCAAGGGCGCGCTCACGCTGGCCTTGCTGCCGCTGCGCCTGTTGCGCGCCTTCTGGCAAGCGCTGCAGGTGGTGCGCCGCGTGAAGCCCGACGTGGTGGTGGGCCTGGGCGGCTACATCACCTTCCCGGGCGGCATGATGGCCGTGCTGGCTGGCAAGCCACTGGTGCTGCACGAACAGAACTCGGTGGCGGGCATGGCCAACAAGGTGTTGGCCGGTGTGGCCGACCGTGTGTTCACCGCATTCCCCAAGGCCATGCCGAAAGGCATATGGGTGGGAAACCCGCTGCGTGTGGCCTTCACGCAGCAGGCCGCGCCGGCAGCGCGTTTTGCCGGGCGCACTGGCCCGTTGAAGCTGCTGGTGGTGGGCGGCAGCCTGGGCGCACGCGCGCTCAACGACATCGTGCCCAAAGCCCTGGCCTTGCTGCCCGAAGCACAACGCCCGGTGGTGACCCACCAAAGCGGTGCCAAACAAATCGACGAACTGCGCGCGAACTACGCCGCTGCCGGTGTGTCCGCTGACCTCACGCCCTTCATCGACGACACGGCCACTGCGTTTGCCGAGGCCGACCTCATCGTCTGCCGTGCCGGCGCCAGCACCGTCACCGAAATCGCTGCGGTCGGTGCGGCCGCGCTGTTCGTGCCCTTCCCGGCAGCGGTGGACGACCACCAGACGACCAACGCCCGTTTCCTGGTGGACCAGGGCGCGGGCTGGTTGGTGCCCCAAACCGAACTCACGCCCCAAGGCCTGGCGAACACGCTGGCCACGCTGGACCGCGCCGAATTGGTGGCGCGCGCCGCGAAGGCCAAGCAACTTGAAAAAACGACGGCGACCCGCGAAGTGGTGGGCGCCTGTGAAGAACTGACAGGAGGCAGCGCATGAAACACGCGGTGCGTCACATCCATTTTGTGGGCATTGGGGGCTCGGGCATGAGCGGCATCGCCGAGGTGCTGTGCAACCTGGGCTACACCATTTCCGGCTCTGATCTTTCGGACAGCGCCACGTTGCGCCGCCTGGCCGGCCTGGGCATCGCCACCTTTGTGGGACACGACAAGGCCCACATCGTGGGCGCAGACGCGGTGGTCACGTCCACCGCCGTGCAAAGCGACAACCCCGAGGTGATCGCTGCGCGTGAAAAGAAGATTCCGGTGGTGCCGCGCGCGCTGATGCTGGCCGAGCTGATGCGCCTGAAGCAGGGCATCGCCATCGCCGGCACACACGGCAAGACCACCACCACCAGCCTGGTGGCCAGCGTGCTGGCCGAGGCCGGTTTGGACCCCACTTTTGTGATCGGGGGGCGCCTCAACAGCGCGGGCGCCAACGCTCGCCTGGGCAGCGGCGACCACATCGTGGTCGAGGCCGACGAGTCCGACGCCTCCTTCCTCAACCTGCTGCCCGTGATGGCCGTCGTCACCAACATCGACGCCGATCACATGGAGACCTACGGGCACGACTTTGGGCGACTCAAATCGGCATTTGTGGACTTTCTGCACCGCATGCCTTTCTACGGCGTGGCCATCCTGTGCACGGACGACCCGGCGGTGCGCGACATCGTGCAGCAGGTGTCCTGCCCGGTCACCAGCTACGGCTTCAACGAAGGCGCCGAAGTGCGTGCCGTCAACGTCCGCGCGGTCGACGGGCAAATGCACTTCACGGTGCAGCGCCGCAACGGCGTGGTCCTGCCTGACATCGACGTGGTGCTCAACCTCGCGGGCGAACACAACGTGAGGAACGCACTGGCCGCCATCGCGGTGGCGGTGGAGCTGAACGTTCCTGACGAGGCTCTCTTGCGCGCCCTGGCCGGCTTCAAGGGCGTGGGCCGGCGCTTCCAGCGCTACGGCGAGGTGGCCACGCGCGATGGTGGCCGCTGCACCGTGATCGACGACTACGGCCACCACCCGGTGGAGATGGCGGCCACGTTGGCCGCCGCACGTGGGGCGTTTCCGGGGCGCCGTCTGGTGCTGGCCTTCCAGCCGCACCGATTCACCCGCACGCGGGACTGCTTCGAGGACTTCGTCAAGGTCATCGGCGCCGGTGCCGACGCGGTGCTGCTGGCCGAGGTGTACGCCGCAGGCGAAGCGCCCATCGTGGCCGCCGACGGCCGCAGCCTCGCGCGGGCGCTGCGTGTGGCGGGCAAGGTGGAGCCGGTTTTTGTGGACGACATCGCGGCCATGCCGCAGGCCATTCTGGACAACGCGCGCGACGGTGACGTAGTGCTGTGCATGGGCGCGGGCTCGATAGGTGCAGTGCCGGGCAAGGTGGTGGACATGGCTACACAGGTGGGAGGCGTGGTCGCATGACGACACAAAGCAACATGGGCAAGGTCGCGGTCCTGATGGGCGGTCGGTCGGCGGAACGCGAGGTCTCGCTGATGTCGGGCACGGGCGTGCTGCAGGCTTTGCGCGACCGGGGTGTGGACGCGCATGCGTTTGACCCCGCCGAGCGCGACCTGGCCGAACTCAAGCGCGAGGGCTTCAGCCGCTGTTTCATCGCCTTGCACGGTCGCTTCGGCGAAGACGGCACGGTACAGGGCGCGCTGGAGTTGCTGGGCATCCCGTACACCGGCTCAGGCGTGCTGGCGTCGAGCGTGGCCATGGACAAGGTGATGACCAAACGCATTTGGTCGGCCGTGGGCCTGCCCACGCCGGGCTGGCGCCAGGTGAGCAGTGCCGCCGAAACGCGCGAGGCTTTTGTTGCCCTGGGCAGCCCCATGATCGTGAAGCCCGCGCGCGAGGGCTCCACCATCGGCCTCACCAAGGTCGTTGATGTGTCGCAGTGTGATGAGGCCTACCGCTTGGCCGCGCAGCACGACCCGTTGGTGCTGTGCGAGCAGTTCATCGCCGGCGACGAGGTGACCTGCCCCGTGTTGGGCACGGGCGACGCGGCCCGTGCGCTGCCCGTCATCCGCATCGTGGCGCCCGATGGCAACTACGACTACCAGAACAAGTACTTCACCGACGACACCCAGTACCTGGTGCCCTGCGGCCTGCCCGAAGGCGAAGAGGCGCGGATTCAGGCGCTGGTGCTGGAGGCATTCAAGACCCTGGGCTGCCGGGGCTGGGCGCGGGCCGACGTCATGATCGACGCCAGCACACGCAAGCCCTACTTGCTGGAGATCAACACCTCGCCTGGCATGACGGGGCATTCGCTGGTGCCCATGTCGGCACGCGCGGCGGGCATCGATTACCCCGAGCTGTGTGTGCAGGTGCTGGCCGCCGCGACGCTGGACAACGCCTGAGCATTTCGCACCCATGAACCCCGTGCTCGACACCCCCAACGACATCCGCCTCATGGCACTGGCCACCCAGTTGCTGTTGGCGCTGTTCGTGCTCATGGGGTTGAGCGCGGGCGGCCTGTGGCTGGTGCGCCACCCTTCGTGGCACGTGGCGGGCATCAAGGTGCAGGGTGACGTGGCGCACCAAAACGCGGTGGCGCTGCGCGCGCACATCGCCAACCGCCTGAGTGGCTCCTTCCTCACGCTGGATCTCGCCGAAACACGGGCATTGTTCGAGTCGGTGCCGTGGGTGCGGCAAGCGGTGGTGCAGCGCGAATTTCCCAACCGCCTGAAGGTCACGCTGACCGAACACCAGGCCGTGGCATGGTGGGGCGACGCGGGCGAAGACCGGCTGGTCAACACCCAGGGACAGGTGTTCCAGGCCAACCCGGACAGCCTGGACAACGATGCGTTGGTGGAGCTGGCTGGCCCGGACGACCAGGCACCCCAGGTGCTCGCGCTTTACCGAGACCTGAGCAGCGTGTTTGGCCGCATCGACCTCGACATCAAGCGCCTGGAACTGACGCCGCGTGGCAGTTGGCGCGTGCGCCTGTCCAACCACGCACAGATCGAACTCGGCCGGGGCGAAGCCAGCGAACTCATGGCACGGGCGGCGCAGTTTGTGGCCACGGTGGGCCAGGTCACCGCCCGCTACCAGCGCGACATCGAATCGGCCGACCTGCGCTACCCCAACGGTTATGCCGTGCGCATGAAAGGTGTGTCCACCGTTGATGCAGCCACGGCCGCCAAGGTGGCCGCCCGCCCGGCACCCAAGCCCGCTCCCAAACCCACGCCCACCCACAGATAAGACGAACAGCAATCATGGCCAAGGAATACAAGGACCTCGTGGTCGGACTCGACATCGGCACCTCCAAGATCATGGTGGTGGTGGCCGAGGTGCAAGCCGGTGGCGTGCTCAAGCTTGCCGGCTTGGGCGTGGCGCCCAGCCACGGCCTCAAGCGGGGTGTGGTGGTCAACATCGATGCGACGGTGCAAAGCATCCAGCAGGCCTTGAAAGAGGCCGAGCTGATGGCCGACTGCCGCATCGCACGTGTCTACACCGGCATCACCGGCAGCCACATCCGGGGCATCAACAGCAGCGGCATGGTGGCCATCAAGGACAAGGAAGTGACGCCGGCCGACGTGGCCCGCGTCATCGAGACCGCCAAGGCCATCAACATTTCCACCGACCAGCGCCTGCTGCTGGTCGAGCCGCAGGAATTTGTGATCGATGGCCAGGAGGTGAAAGAGCCCATCGGCATGAGCGGCATCCGCCTGGAAGCCAAGGTGCACATCGTCACGGGCGCGCAAAGCGCGGCCGAAAACATCATCAAGTGTGTGCGCCGCTGTGGGCTGGAAGTGGACCAGCTCATGCTCAACCCGCTGGCCTCCAGCCAGTCCATCCTGACCGACGACGAGAAGGAACTGGGTGTGGCTCTGGTGGACATCGGTGCCGGCACCACCGACGTGGCCATCTTCGCCGGTGGCGCCATCCGCCACACGGCGGTGATCCCCATTGCGGGCGATCTGATCACCAGCGACATCGCCATGGCCTTGCGCACCCCAACCAAGGACGCCGAAGACATCAAGGTGGAAAGCGGCTGCGCCAAGCAGCTGCTGGCCGACCCCGAAACACAGGTGGAGGTGCCCGGCCTGGGCGACCGGGGTCCGCGCCTGCTGAGCCGCCAGGCCCTGGCCGGTGTGATCGAGCCCCGCGTGGAAGAGATCTTCGCGCTGGTGCAGCAGACCATGCGCGACTCAGGGTTCGAGGAAGTGCTGTCCTCGGGCGTCGTCATCACCGGTGGCAGCGCGGTCATGCCGGGCATGGTCGAGCTGGGCGAAGACATCTTTTTGAAGCCGGTGCGCCGGGGCGTACCCAAGTACCACAGTGCCTTGTCGGACATGGTGGCGCAGACCCGTGCCGCCACCGTCATGGGCCTGCTCGAAGAGGCGCGGCTGGCGCGCCTGCGTGGCCACAAGGTGGCGCAAAAAACGGGGTCGGTGCACAGCGCATTCGGCCGAGTCAAAGACTGGTTCATGGGGACGTTCTGATGACCAAGCCCAAGTCCAAACTGGCCCCGAGCGTACACAAACGGCGACCGAGCGAAACCGGACCGCCTGGCTGAACCCGCAGCGGTTCACACAGACACAGATTCAATGGCAACTATCAGCAAGCATTCACGGAGAAAAACATGAGCATCGAAATGATTGAGGCAGAAGGGTTCAACCAGGGCACGCAGATCAAGGTGATCGGCGTCGGCGGTGGCGGCGGCAACGCGGTCGAGCACATGATCGGCTGCGGCGTCCAGGGCGTGGAGTTTGTTTGCGCCAACACCGACGCGCAGGCACTCTCACGCACCTCGGCTCATCGCACCATCCAGCTGGGCACCACCGGCCTGGGCGCGGGCAGCAAGCCGGACAAAGGCCGCGATGCCGCCGAGCAGGCCGAAGCCGACATCCGCGAAGCCATCGCCGGCTCGCACATGCTCTTCATCACCGCAGGCATGGGCGGTGGCACCGGTACCGGCGCCGCGCCCGTGATCGCCCGTGTGGCCAAGGAAATGGGCATCCTCACCGTGGGTGTGATCACCAAGCCCTTCGACTTCGAAGGCCCCAAGCGCATGGCCAACGCCGATGCCGGCCTGGCCGAGCTGGAGCAGAACGTCGATTCGCTGATCGTGGTGCTCAACGAGAAGCTGCAAGAGGTGCTGGGTGACGACATCACCCAGGAAGAGGCCTTTGCCCACGCCAACGACGTGCTCAAGAACGCCGTCGGCGGTATCGCTGAAATCATCAACGTGCCCGGCCACGTGAACGTCGACTTTGAAGACGTGCGCACCGTGATGGGTGAGCCCGGCAAGGCCATGATGGGCACCGCCACCTCCAGCGGTCCGGACCGTGCCCGTATCGCGGCCGAGCAGGCTGTGGCCTGCCCGCTGCTCGAAGGTGTGGACCTCTCCGGTGCCAAGGGTGTGCTGGTGCTGATCTCGGCTTCCAAGGGTTCGCTCAAGCTGAGCGAATCCAAGCTGGCCATGACCACCATCCGCGCTTTCGCCTCGCCTGATGCGCACATCATCTACGGCACGGCCTACGACGAAAGCCTGGGTGACGCCATCCGCGTGACCGTGGTGGCCACCGGCCTGAGCCGCCAGAACGCCCGCCGCCAGGCGCCCCCGCTGCAGGTGCTGCGCACCGGCACCGACAACGTGCCGTTTGCGGTCGGCGCTGGCGCCGCTGTGGGGATGGGCGGTGCTGCAGTGGGTGGCGTGGCCGCGCAGCAGAGCGATTACAGCGGCATGGCCGTGCCCAGCGTGTGGCGCCGTCCGCAGGACCGCACCTCGGCGGCCGCCAAGGTGGATGCCCTGTCTTCCGGCGGCATGGACGACTTTGAAATCCCGGCCTTCCTGCGCAAGCAAGCCGACTGAAACAGCCCACCCCTGCGCCGCGCCCAAGGGCGCGTCACCCCCTCAAGCGGGCGGCACCTGCGGACTGGCGGAGCCAGATCCGCGGTGCCCTTGGATGGGAGACTGGCGGGCAAAAAAAACGGCGCTTCGTGCGCCGTTTTTTTATGGGTTCACCCAGTTCAGACGGACGCGTCTTCCTTGACCACCACCTCCGCCCGCAGCGAGTGGGGCTGAGCCGAGGTGATGCGCACGTCCACCATCTGGCCGATCAGGCGTGCCGGCTGGGGGCCACCGGGGAAGTTGACGATGCGGTTGCACTCGGTGCGGCCCATGAGTTCGCTGGCATCCTTGCGCGAGGGGCCTTCGACCAGGATGCGTTGCACCCGGCCTTCGAGGCCGGCGCTGATGCGACGCACGTTGTCTTCGATGGTGGCCTGCAGGTGCTGCAGCCGTTTGAGCTTGACCTCGTGGGGCGTGTCGTCCGGCAGGTTGGCGGCAGGTGTGCCGGGGCGCGGGCTGAAGATGAAGCTGAACGAGGCGTCGAACCCGACGTCTTCGATGAGCTTCATCATCTTGGCAAAGTCCTCGTCCGTCTCGCCAGGGAAGCCGACGATGAAGTCGCTGGAAAGGGACAGGTCGGGCCGGATGGCGCGCAGCTTGCGGATGGTGCTCTTGTATTCCATCGCGGTGTAGCCGCGTTTCATGGCCATCAAAATGCGGTCGCTGCCGTGCTGCACGGGCAGGTGCAGGTGATTCACGAGTTTGGGGATCTTGCCGTAGGCCTCGATCAAACGCGGGGTGAATTCGTTCGGGTGGCTGGTCGTGTAGCGGATGCGCTCGATGCCAGGGATGTCGGCCACGTATTCGAGCAGCAGGGCGAAGTCGGCGATGTCAGCGGTGTCGCCCATCTTTCCCCGGTACGCGTTGACGTTCTGGCCCAGCAGCGTCACCTCCTTCACGCCCTGGTCGGCCAGGCCAGCCACCTCCACCAGCACGTCTTCAAAGGGGCGGCTCACTTCTTCGCCGCGGGTATAGGGCACCACGCAGTAGCTGCAGTATTTGCTGCAGCCTTCCATGATGCTCACGAAGGCGCTGGCGCCTTCCACGCGTGCGGGCGGCAGGTGGTCGAACTTCTCGATTTCGGGGAAGCTGATGTCCACCTGTGGCCGGGCCAGGCGGGCTCGTGCGTTCAGCATCTCGGGCAGGCGGTGCAGTGTCTGGGGGCCGAACACCACGTCCACATAGGGCGCCCGCTTGATGATGGCCTCGCCCTCCTGGCTGGCCACACAACCGCCCACGCCGATCAGCACGCCTTTGTCCTTCAGGTGTTTGACACGGCCGAGATCGGAAAACACCTTTTCCTGCGCCTTCTCGCGCACCGAGCAGGTGTTGAAGAGGATGAGGTCGGCTTCTTCCACGTCCTGCGTCGGCTCGTAGCCCTGGGCAGCACCCAACACGTCGGCCATCTTGTCCGAGTCGTACTCGTTCATCTGGCAGCCGAAGGTCTTGATGAAAACTTTTTTGCTCATGGCCAGGTCCTTCAGCGGTTGGTGTCCGCATCGCTCGCGGCGCGGTAGTTGCGGATCACCATGTCACTGGCGCCGGCGCGCGGTTGCGCTTTCTCGTAGGCATTGAGCACCCACACTTCGTGCACCAAACCATTGTTTTCGCGCACGTAGTTGACCACCAACTGCTGGCCTGACAGGGTGTTGGCAAAAACGATGCGGTTGTCGGTGTCGCGGATGCGCGCGCCGGGCGAGAGGCGTTCGGCCTTGTCGTTGATGGTGATGGCCGGGGGTGTGCCCACCACCATCAGGCCACGCTGCGCGTGGTCGGGGAAAACGCGGTGCTGGGCGTGGCTCAGCGAGGGGAAAAGTGCAAAGGCGCAGGACAGGGCCGCAGCAAGGGCCAGCCCACGCGAGCCCATGGGGCGGCGTGCACAGCGGTTCATGGTATGTGTCCAGAGGCTGTTGAGGGGCGCCGATTTTACCTTGCGCGCCCAAGGGCAAGCCACGCTCAGACCAGCCGCGTGTGCTGCCACCAGCGTGAAAAGCTGCGCTGGTGAGCGGGCACGTCGGCAAAAAGCGGTGGCGTTCGCCACCAGCGTGTCTGTTGAGGCAGGACATGGCGCCACGGGTGCAGGTGGGGCTCGTCGTGCAACCACACGGAGGCGGCTCCCGCCAGCGCGGGCCCCAGGTCCGCCGCATCCACACACCAGCACCGGGTGCCCGCGCTGCGCCAGGCTTGCAGCACAAACTGCCAGCGCCGTTCGCTCCAGGGGTGGCGCCGGTGGAAGTCGCGCAGCACCAAGCCCAGCACCACCGCGTTTTCTGGCACGTCCGGGGGTGGGTCGCCCAGCGCCCAGGGGTGTTGGAGCAGCACGTGTTGGCCCGCGAGGTTGAGGGGCTGGCCCGCACACGCTTCGAGCGGGGTGGCCAGCAGGGGCGGTTCGCCAATGCCATCGCGCAGGGGTGCGGCCGGTGGGGCTGCGGGTGACCGCGACCATGCGTCCAAGGCCTCGTAGGTGGTATCGATCACGCTGCCCGGGCTGTGCCATTCCGCAGGTGCGTAGCGGGCCACGTTCTCGGCATTGAACAGATAGGGCTTCGCGCTGCCGGTGCCGGCCACCCATTGCCAGCTCAGGTGGTTGCTGGCGAGGTCGCCGTCCAGCAGGTGGCCGTAAAGCCAGTCGGCGCCGGCGCGCCACGACACCTTGCGCACATGCACCAGGTAGCTGGCCAACCACATTCGGGCGTGGTTGTGCAGGTAGCCGGTCGTGTAAAGCATCTGAACTGCGCTGTCGATCACGGGCACGCCGCTGCGGGCTTGGCGCACATCCCCAGGCACCTCGGGGTGGTAGGCCAGGTCGGGCAGGGGACCGGGGTGGAGCGACGACAGGATGCCCTCGCCCAGGTGCGACCACACGTGCCGGAAGTAGGCCCGCCAGCCGAATTCGTAGACCAGCTTGTGCTGGGGGTGGAGCGGGGCGCGGTGGTGCAGGAAGTCGAACGCCTCGCGCTGGCTGAGCAAGCCGTGTGTGAAGTAGGGCGACAGTTGGGTGACCGCTCCATTGAGGTGGTTGCGGCTGCCCGCATACGCCTCTGGGCGCACGGCTGCCAACGCGTGCTGGGCGGCCGCGCGGGTGGGTTCGAAGTGGGGGGGCCTGTGTGTCATGCGTGGGTCATGCGGCCCCCACCTGTTGCAGGTGGGCCAACGCGGCCTCGGCGATGGTGGCGCGTTGTGCCGTGTCGAAGCGGTCCAGGTGTTTGAGTGCCATGGTCATGCGGGGGTTGTGGGCCAGCAGGGTTTGGTGGCGCAGCAGGAAGTCCCAGTACAGGGTGGTATAGGGACAGGCCCGGGGTCCGGTGGATTGCGCCGGGTCATATCGGCAGCCCTGGCAGTGGTTGCCCATGCGTTTGATGTACTGCCCGCTGGCGGCGTAGGGTTTGCTGGCCATCAGGCCGCCGTCGGCAAACTGGCTCATGCCCAGGGTGTTGGGCAGTTCCACCCACTCCACCGCGTCCACGTACACGGCCAGGTACCAGGCATGCACGGCCTGGGGTTTCACCCCCAGCAGCAGGGTGTAGAGGCCGGTCACCATCAGGCGTTGGATGTGGTGGGCGTAGCCGTGGCGCAGCGTCTGGGTGAGGGCATCGCGCAGGCAGGCCATGTCGGTGTCGCCGGTCCAGAAGAAGGCGGGAAGGTTCGCTTGCGCGTCCAGCGCGTTGAGCTCCAGGTAGGCCGGCATCTGGGTCCAGTAGATGCCCCGCACGTACTCGCGCCAACCCAGGATTTGGCGGATGAATCCTTCCACCGCCGCCAGGGGGGCGTGGCCGTTGCGCCAGGCGGCCTCGGCAGCGGCCACCACCTCGCGGGGGTTGAGCAGCTTGAGGTTGAGGGCGGCCGAGAGGTGCGAGTGGAACAGCCAGACCTCGCCTTCCCACATCGCGTCTTGCCATTGGCCGAAGTGGGGCAGGCGTTCGTGCACAAACGCGTCCAGCGCCAAGAGCGCTTGTTCGCGCGTGACCGGCCAGCCAAAGCTGTCGAGCTGCCCGGGGTGGGCGGCATAACGTTCGCGCACCAAGGCCATCACTTCCTGAGTGATGGCATCGGGCTCAAAGCGCGTGGGGGAGGGCAGCGGCGGTGGCCCGGCTTTGCCGAAGGCCGCGCGGTTGTCGGCGTCGAAGTTCCATTGGCCGCCCACGGGCTGGTCTCCCTCCATGAGCACGCCATGGCGGCGGCGCATCTCGCGGTACCAGAACTCCATGCGCAGTTGTTTGCGGCCTTGCGCGTGCGCGGTGAAGTCGCGCACGGTGCTGAAAAAATGGCGGTCGTCGCGCAGGTCCAAGGTCACACTGCTGGCGCGTGCCACCGCCCGCAAGGCCTGCAGCACACGCCAGTCGCCCGGGGCGGTCAGCACCAGCGCCTGGGGCCGCAGTTCGTTGATGGCCAGCGTCAGTTCTGTGGCCAGGCTGCCTCGGTTGTCGGGGTCGTCCAGCGGACGGTAGCGCATGGGCCAACCTCGTGCTTGCACGCCCTGCGCAAAGTGGCGCATGGCACTCAGAAACAGGGTGGTGCGCTGTTGGGCCGACCACACGTGGCTTGATTCCTCGGCCACCTCGGCCATCCACACCACGTCTTGCGATGCATCGAAACCGTCGAAGGCGGACGAGGCTTCATCGAGCTGGTCGCCCAGCACCAGCACCAGGTGGCGCACGGCGGCGCTCATGTGGCTGGGCCTTTGCGGGCCCGGCAGGCGTCGCTGCAATAGCGCACGTCCTCCCAGTTCTTGGCCCAGGCTTTGCGCCAGGTCATGGTGCGGCCGCACACCGCACAGGGCTTGCTGGGCAGGTGGGCTTTGTTGCCCTTGAAGTCGCGTTGTGGGTTGTTTCGCTCAGGCATCGGGGAACAGGCTCAGTTGGGGCGGCAACGGTGACAAGTTCGGAGAGGGGGGCTGCCGGGCCGTGCGGCGGCGGGTGGTGGGTTGCAGCCCACTGCGGCGTGAGCCGTGGCGCTGCTGGATTTGGTCGGCCTCTTGCTGCACGTCTGGCTCGCGGCGCAGCGCGTACAGGCGGTCCTTGGCTTGTTGGGCGGCCACGCGTTCGTCCACCACGGGTGCCGGGTAGTCGCGGCCGATCACGCAGCCGCTGGCGCGTTGCGTAGCGGGGTCCATGAGCCAGGGCTGGGCCAGGTGTTCCAGCGGCACATGGGCCAGCTCGGGCAACCAGCGGCGGATGAACACGCCCTGCGGATCGTGGTCGCGCGCCTGTTTGGTGGGCGAGTAGATGCGCAGCGTGTTGATGCCCGTGGTGCCGCTTTGCATCTGCATCTGGCTCCAGTGGATGCCGGCTTCGAAATCCAGAAACTGCCGCGCCAGGAACAGCCCGGTGGGGCGCCAGTGCTGCCACAGGTGGTAGGCGGCAAAACTCACCAGCAAGGCGCGCATGCGGAAGTTGAGCCACCCGGTGGCGGTGAGCGATCGCATACACGCATCCACCATTGGAAAGCCGGTCTCGCCGCGTTGCCAGGCGGTCAACAGGGTGGGGTCGCTGCTGTCTTCGCGCAGGCCATCGCAGTGGCGGGCGAAGTTCTGGAATTCGATGGCCGGCTCGTCTTCGAGCTTTTGCATGAAGTGGCAGTGCCAGCGCAGCCGCCCCGCAAACCCCCGCAGGTCGTGCGCCAGGTCGCGGTCGGGCGTGTGGGCGATCTGCGCTTCGGTGGCCTGGTGCACTTGGCGCAGCGACGCCATGCCCCAGGCCAGGTGGGCGCTGAGGCGGCTGCAGCCGTCCTGGGCCGTGAGGGGGCTGGAGAGCGCGCGGCGGTAGCCCATGGCGCGGTGTTGCACAAAGCCTTGCAGCAGTTGCTGCGCGGCGGGCTCGCCTGCGGGCGGTGGAGTGTAGGCAGGTGGCGACAGGCCCAGGCTGGCCAGGCTCGGCAGGTCGTGCGCGGGCAGCGGGCCTGCGCCGGCCCAGCCGGTGGGTGTGGGGGCTTGGGGAGCGTTCATGCGCTGGTCCCAGCGCCCCGCCCAGCCACGGCGGTCGCGCAGGCGGCGCACCACGCCGGTCTGAGGTGTTTCCAACCAGCTCACGCCGTGGCGGCGGCACCACGCGGCCACGGCCTGGTCGCGCGCGTAGGTCCAGCCCGGCCCGGTTTCCTCGTGGCTCAGCAGGTGGGTGAAGCCGGTGCGGGCGTGCAGGCGCTGCAGCACCTCGGTGGCTTCGCCCACCTCCACCCACAGGGGCAGACCGCGGACATGGAGCTGGGCCCGCAACTGAGCCAGACTGTCCAGCACAAAGGCCACGTGGGCACTGGCGCATTCGGGGCTGGCGAGCCAGGCTGGCTCGATGATGAACAGGCCCACGCTGGCTTCAAAGTCCGCTGCCTGGGCCAGCGGCGCGTGGTCGCTCAGGCGCAGGTCGCGTTTGAACCAGACCAGAGCGCAGGTGGCTGGGGGGGCGGTGGGCATGCACGCAATCTAGCCGGGCCGGCAAGCCCTTGTAGCCCAGTGGGGTGGGGGGGTTGGGCCCGTCAGTAGTCGGGCTGGTCGTCCCAGAGGCCTTTGGGGTTGGGTTTTTCCGGTGAAGGGGGAAAGTCCCGGTCGTGTTGTTCCAGCAGGCGCAGCATGGAGTCGTGCACATCGTCCGGGAACCCCTTGCGCTGCCCATTGCGGGTATCGGCCATCAGCTTGGCCATATAAAGCGCGAACTCGGGGTGGCCCCACAGCAGGCGGATGTTTTTCCCGATGTGGGGAAAGGCGTTGTTGACCAGCCGGAAATGGGGGTTGTTTTCGATCATGGCCGTGGCTCCAGGGGCGGTGGGCTGGTGCCACCGCAAACGGGCCCTGATCTTAGAGCGAGTTGACATTTTTTGGGTGCGTCAATGCGCTATCGTGTGTCATGGTCGCCGACACCTTATCCTCCCGCCCGTCCATCTACCTGGTGGCCGCCCACCCGCACTGGCGCGATTCGCGCGTCACGCGCCGCCTGTTCGAAGCCACCCGGGGGCTGGACCACGTCGAGGTCACCGACCTCTATGCCCGCTACCCCGACCACGACATCGACGTGCCCGCCGAACAAGCCCGGCTGGCCGCTGCCCAGCTGGTGGTGTGGCTGCATCCCATCCAGTGGTACGCCAGCCCCGCGTTGCACAAGCTGTGGCTGGACGAGGTTTTCACCCACGGCTGGGCTTATGGGCGCAAGGGACAGGCCCTGCGCGGCAAGGACGTGTGGCTGGTGACCAGCACGGGGGGGGCCGAATCGGCCTACCACCCGCAGGGCTACAACCGCTACTTTTTCGACGCCTTTCTGCCCCCCTACGAGCAGACGGCCGCCCTGTGTGGCATGCGCTTTTTGCCACCGCTGGTGCTGCATGGGGCACACGCAGCGGGCGAGGACGAGCTGCGCGCGCACGTCGATGTGTTTGCGCAGCGGCTCGCCAGTTACCCCGACTGGCCCGAGATCAGCGACATCGAGTGTGTGGGCTGCGAGGTGCCCGACGCCGACCGCCCGCCCGTCCAAGGGGGCAGGCCATGAGCGCCGCGCCGGGCTGTCCCAAGCAAGCTCGCACCGCAGTGCGCAGCACGAAGGTCGTCCAATGAGCGCCGAAGCGGTGGGGCATGCCGCAGTGGGCGACTGGTTGTCGCCCGCGCTGGTGTATCTGGGCGCGGCCGTGTTGGCCGTGCCACTGGCCAAGCGCCTGGGTTTTGGGGCGGTGTTGGGCTACCTGATCGGTGGCATCGTCATCGGCCCCTACGGCCTGGGGCTGATCACCGACACCGCCGCGGTGTTGGGCTTCGCCGAGTTCGGCGTGGTGCTGATGCTGTTTTTGGTGGGGCTGGAGCTGGCGCCAGCCAAGGTGTTGCGGCTGCGACGCCCCATTTTCGTGTGGGGAAGCACCCAGATGGCCTTGTGCACGGCGGCCATCGGTGGCCTGGCCTGGCTGTTGGGCGCGGGCTGGCAGGCGGCGCTGGTGCTGGGTTTTGGACTGTCCCTCTCCTCGACCGCCATCGCGCTGCAGGCCCTGGCCGAGCGGCACCAGGCGCAGACCGAAACCGGCCAGACAACGGTGGCTTTGTCGCTGGCGCAGGACATCCAGTCCATTCCCGTGCTGGCGCTGATCCCCGCCCTGGCCGCTGGCGTGGTGGCCAGCGCGGGCGATGCCGATCAGGGCGGCGGCTGGCTGGCCGCCAAGGCGCTGGCGGTGGTGGTGGCCATCGTGTTCGGCGGGCGCTACCTGGTGCGCCCGCTGTTCCGCGCCATCGCGCGTAGCGATGTGCGCGAGGTCTTCACCGCCGCCGCACTGCTGCTGGTCATTGGCGTGGCCTGGCTGATGCGCCTGGTCGAGCTGTCCATGGGGCTGGGTGCCTTCCTGGCCGGCGTGCTGCTGGCCAACAGCGAGTACCGGCGTGCGCTGGAAACCGACATCGAACCTTTCAAGGGCCTGCTGCTCGGCCTGTTTTTCATTGCCGTGGGCATGAGCATCGACTTCGGTGTGCTGCTGGCGCAGCCCTGGCAGGCGCTGGGCCTCACGTTGGGCTTCATGGCCATCAAGTTCGCCATCATGCGGCCCTTGGCCGGCCCAGTGGGCATACCGCTGGCGCAGCGCAACCTGTTCGCGCTGCTGATCGCCCAGGGCAGCGAATTCGCCTTCGTGCTGTTTGGCGCCGCGGCCACGGCCCGTGTGGTCGCGCCAGCCACCGCCGCGCTGTGGATTGGTGCGGTGGCCTTGTCGATGTTGCTCACGCCCTTGCTGCTCCTGCTGGTGGACCGCCTGGCCCGCCGCCACAGCGGCGCAGCGGCACGGCCCGAGCCCGATGCTTTTGATGTGCAGGACGCGCCCATCATCGTGGCCGGCATCGGCCGCTACGGCCAGATCGTGACCCGCGTGCTGCTGGCCGCTGGCCTCAAGCCCACGGTGCTGGACCACAACCCCGACCAGGTGGAGGCCCTGCGGCGGTTCGGCTTCAAGAGTTTTTACGGCGACGCCACCCGGCTGGACCTGCTGCACAACGCGGGGGCCGCCAGTGCCCGTGTGCTGGTGGTGGCGGTGGACGACCGCGAGACCAGCCTGGCCATCGTGGACCTGGCGCGCGCCCATTTTCCCAACCTGCAGCTGGTGGCGCGTGCCCACGACGTGGCGCACTGGAACGCCTTGCGCGACCGGGGAGTGACGCTGATCGATCGCGAGCTGTTCGAGTCCTCGCTGGGCAGCGCCCGCAAGGTGCTGGAGGCCGTGGGCCACACCGCGTACGAAGCGCGCGAACTGGCCCTGCGTTTTCGGCGCCACAACCTGCAGATGCTGGAGCTGCAGTTCCCACACCACGCCGATGTCGAGCGCCAGATATCGGTGGCGCGCCAGGGCCGCGAGCAACTTGAGGCGCAATTGGCACAAGAGCGCGAGGAGCGCGCAGCGCGGCGCCGCCAGCAACAGCCGCCCGACTGGGGGCATTGAGCCACGGCCCACCGCCGACAAAGCCCGCTATGCTTTTGGACATGAACAACCTCGCCCGCTCATCCGTCATCACCGCCGAACTGATTGGTGCGCCCACCGACATCGGAGCCGGCGCCCGTGGTGCCTCGATGGGGCCCGAGGCGCTGCGGGTGGCGGGCCTGCAGGCGGCGCTGCAATCGCATGGCTTGCAGGTGCTGGACAGTGGCAACCTCAGCGGCCCTGGCAACCCGTGGTTGCCCCCATCGAATGGCTACCGCCACCTGCCCGAGGTGGTGGCCTGGAACGAGGCCGTGTGCGAGGCGGTGTACGCCGCATTGCAGCAAGGCCACCTGCCCATCCTGCTGGGCGGTGACCACTGCCTGGGTGTGGGCAGCATCGCGGCCGTGGCCCGCCACTGCCGCGAGCAAGGTCGCAAGCTGCGGGTCTTGTGGCTGGACGCGCACGCCGACTTCAACACCAGCGCCCTCACTCCCAGCGGCAACGTGCACGGCATGCCGGTGGCCTGCCTGTGTGGCCTGGGGCCGGCCGAGCTGACCGGTATGGGCGGTCACACGCCTGCTTTGCGCCCGGACCAGATCCGCCAGATCGGTATCCGCAGCGTGGACGCAGGCGAAAAACGACTGGTGCATGCCCATGGGCTGGAGGTGTTCGACATGCGCTTCATTGACGAGGAGGGCATGCGCCGAACCATGGAGCGCGCGCTGGACGGACTCGATGACAACACGCACCTGCACGTGAGCTTCGACGTCGACTTCCTCGATCCCGACATCGCGCCCGGCGTGGGCACCACCGTGCCCGGTGGCCCCACCTACCGCGAGGCCCAGCTGTGCATGGAAATGATCGCCGACAGCGGCCGGCTGGGCTCACTGGACATCGTCGAACTCAACCCCGCCCTGGACGTGCGCAACAAGACCGCCGAACTCGCGGTCGATTTGGTCGAGTCGCTGTTTGGCAAAAGCACCTTGATGCGGGCGGGGCACTGAGGCCGGGCCGGCGTTGTCAGGTCTTGGCCGCCTCCCCATGCAGCCACGACAGAAAGGCCTCGACTGCTGGGCGTTTGGCGTGGCGTTCGGGGTAGACGGCAAAGTGGGCTTTCACGCGCACCGCCTGGTCCAAGCCAAAGGGGGCCTTGAGCTTTCCTTCTGCCAGGTGCCCACCTGCGTTCATGGCACTTTCCAGCGCCACGCCCAGTCCTTGGGTGGCGGCATCGAGTGACATCTGGGCGCGGTCGAAACGCACCGGGAAGCGGTCCGGTGCGCGCAGTTTTGTGAAGCGGCCAAACCAGTCCGACCACTGCACCACGCTCACGTTGCTCTGGATCAATGGCAGCTCCAGCAGTTGCTCTACCCGCTTGAGCTTGTGTTGCCGGATGAAGGCCGGGCTGGCCAGGGGCACGATGGCTTCCTCGAACAAAGGCTCAACCACCAGATCGCCCCACTGCGGGATGCCGTAGCGGATGTCGATGTCGGCCTGGCCGAGCGCGAAA
>DASUIK010000342.1:0-5461 GCA_036279795.1 Burkholderiaceae bacterium
ATGATCTCGACCAGCTTCTCAGGGTCTTTTTCGTTGATCTCGATGTCGAAAACGTCGATGCCGGCGAACTTCTTGAACAGCACGCCCTTGCCCTCCATCACCGGCTTGGACGCCAGCGGGCCGATGTCGCCCAGACCCAGCACGGCCGTGCCGTTGGTGATGACGGCCACCAAATTGCCCCGGCTGGTGTACTTGAAGGCGTTGGCCGGGTCGGCCACGATTTCTTCGCAGGGTGCGGCCACGCCGGGCGAATAAGCCAGGGCCAGGTCACGCTGGTTGGTCAGCTGCTTGGTGGCGGCAATGGCCACTTTGCCGGGGGTGGGGAACTCGTGGTATTCGAGAGCGGCCCGGCGCAGCTCGGCGCGCTTGTTTTCCTGATCCTGTGACATGAGTGATGCGTCTCCAATGGGTACGGGCCCGGCGCCTCCCGGCCCGAGGGACCGCCATTGTAGGTGCCCCGCCGGTGCAAACCCTAGTAAGCAAGACCACGTACGGGGTGGTTTCGCTTTTGACTTTTTGTGGGGTAGCCAGCCGACCCTGCGCGATGAAAGCCGCGCGCAAAGTGCGACTCCTACAATCGCACCTGTACTTTCCCCCGCACACCGCCATGAACTTCATCCGTTTTTCCGATCTGTGCGCGCAGGGCCGCGCACAAGGCCAACGCGTCTTCATTCGCGCCGACCTGAACGTGCCGCAAGACGACAGCGGCGCCATCACCGAGGACACCCGCATCCGCGCCAGCGTGCCGGCCATCCGCATGGCCCTGGACGCCGGGGCCGCCGTCATGGTGACGTCGCACTTGGGCCGCCCGGTGGAGGGTGAGTTCAAGCCTGAGGACTCGCTCGCCCCCGTGGCCACGCGCCTGGCGGAGTTGCTGGGCCAGCCCGTGCGCTTGGTGGCGAACTGGGTGGAAGGCGGCTTTGAAGTGAAGCCCGGCGAGGTGGTGTTGCTGGAAAACTGCCGCCTCAACAAGGGCGAGAAGAAGAACAGCCCAGAGCTGGCCGCCAAGCTGGGCAAGCTCTGCGACATTTTTGTGCACGACGCCTTCGGCACCGCCCACCGCGCCGAGGGCACCACCTACGGCATCGCCGAAACAGCCCCTATCGCCTGCGCGGGCCCGCTGCTGGCGGCCGAGATGGACGCGATTGCGGCTGCCTTGCAGAACCCCAAGCGCCCGCTGGTGGCCATCGTGGCCGGCTCCAAGGTGTCCACCAAGCTGACCATCCTGCAAAGCCTGGCCAAAAACGTCGACGGCCTGATCGTGGGCGGGGGGATCGCCAACACCTTCATGCTGGCGGCCGGTCTGAAGATCGGCAAGAGCCTGGCGGAGCCGGATCTGGTGGGCGAGGCCAAGGCGGTGATTGCCGCCATGGCCGCGCGCGGCGCAGCCGTGCCCATCCCCACCGATGTGGTGACGGCCAAGGCCTTTGCGGCCGACGCGCCGGCCACCGTCAAGAAGGCCACCGAGGTGGCCGACGACGACCTGATTCTGGACATTGGACCCGAGACCGCCGCTCTGCTGGCCCAGCAGCTCAAGGCCGCCGGCACCATTGTGTGGAACGGCCCGGTGGGGGTGTTCGAGTTCGCGGCGTTTGAAAACGGCACGAAGGTGCTGGCGCGGGCGATTGCCGATTCCAGCGCTTTCAGCATTGCGGGCGGGGGCGACACGCTGGCGGCCATCGCCAAGTACGGCATCGAGAAGGACGTGGGCTACATCTCCACCGGCGGTGGCGCCTTCCTGGAGGTGCTGGAGGGCAAGACGCTGCCGGCGTTTGAGGTGCTGGCGCGCCGGGCGGGGTGAGCATCCCGCGCAGTGACGCGCAAAAACAACCCTCGGCACGCCGCGACCCACCTGTGCCAGAAATGTCTTGTGAACAGCATTGATTACGAACAGAATTAACAATCCGTTCATCCGTGGTTACATATGGCGTCACATAGGACCACGGTCGCATTTCAGCACCAGGAGGGACGCATGAAAATTTCCAAAGCCGTCGGTGTGACGGCGATCGCTGGCCTGCTGGCCACCCTGGCGGGTTGCGCGAATTCGCCGATTCCGCTGGCCCAGAACTTCGAGCTGACCTCGCAATACAAGGTCCGTTCGGCCGGTCATTGGGATCTGGTGTCCAAAGACGTGGTGGGGCAAACCGCCGCCACGCTGGACAAGGCTGGTGTGGGCAGTGCCCCTGTTTATGTGAGCCTGCCAGCGAAACCAAGTGCGTTTGACCAAGGCTTCCGTGAGTTCCTGATCACCAAGATGGTCCAGGGCGGCAAGCAGGTATTGACGACGCCGAACCCCCAAGCGCTGGAGGTGAGCTACCAGACGCAGGTGGTGCGCCACAACAGCCCGCGCCCCCACTTCATCCCCGGCGGCTTCACCATGCTGGCCGCTGGCCTGGGTGTGGCCTATGGCCTGCGCCTGGAACACTTTGACACCAAGCTGGTGGCCGGCGTGGCCGCCGCTGGTGGTCTGGACTACGCCAACAGCATCAACTCGGGCGGCCCCACCGCCACCGAGCTGATCCTGACCACCACCGTCACCCGTGGTGGTCAGTACGTAGCCCGCAAGACCGACGTGTACTACCTCGAAAACGTGGACACCCCCCTGTTCGTGAACAACGCCATGCAGGGCGTGAACTACAAGGTGGTGTCGCAATGAGCAAACGATTTGTGCTTGCAGCGGTGGCCGCCGCTGCCATGCTGTCCGCATGCTCCAGCCCTGCGCCGGTGCGCACCGAGCCCACCTACGACGAAGCGGCCAAGAGCGCTTTCATCGTCAGCAGCCAGGGCGCCATCGACAAGCTGCTGGCGGGCGTCAACCGCGAATCCATTGGCCAGTCGCCTGTGCTGGTGGCCACGGTGGTCAACGTCAACGACCTGTCCCGCGCCGCGCCACTGGGCCGCACCCTGTCGGAGCAGTACGCCTCGCAAATGGTGGCCAGTGGCCTGCATGTGAAGGAAATCAAGCTGCGCGGCGATGTGTTCGTGAAAGAAGGTGCTGGCGAGCTGCTGCTGTCACGCGAAATCAAGGACATCGCCAAGTCACACAACGCGTCCCTGGTGCTGGTGGGTACGTACTCCACTGCGGCGAGCTTCACCTATGTGAGCCTGAAGCTGGTGCGCACGGAGGATGGCCGCATCCTCAACGGCCACGACTACGCCTTGCCCAACGACCGCGACGTGCAGCGCCTGCTGGCCGTGCAACGCTGACCAGCGGCCGACCGACACACCAACAACAAGGGGGCTATCAAGCCCCCTTTGTTTTATGTGACGTTTGTCAGAACCGCGTCAAGGCATCACGCGGCCGAAGGCAGCACCATGGGGCCGGTGGCGCGGCCACGGAAGTCGGTCCAGCACTGCCTCGTGAAGTCGTACAGCTTGCAAGCGCGGGCGGTGTCGAAATACCAACCCCACGAGAAAGGCTGCACGATGATGCGCTCGGGCAACAGGTGCTCCAGCGTCTTCTGGGCTTCTTTCAAGCGGTACAGCGGGATGCTCATGTCCACGTGGTGGGCGGTGTGCTCCATGATGTGGTGGACCAGCGCGCCGATGCGCAGCGGGAAAGTGAGGTGCACGGTGGTGGACACAAACGGCTGGGCGCGCTGCCAGGCGGCGCGCTCGTTGTGCCACTTCACGCGCACGTGGGTGTGGTGGCCGTAGATGACGAAACCCACCATTTGGAACCAGAACACCAGGGGCAACACCACGCCACACAGCAGCAGCAGCGCCACCGATTGGGTGGTGGCCACGGCCAGCGCGGCGATGGCAGCGGCCCACAACAGGGCAAAACCGCTGACCAGCAGGCAGTCTTTGGTGAAGATGGAGCGGTGCGTACCACCCGACTGCGCCGGGCTGGGGAACATCATCTTCTTCCACCAGATTTCAACCATGTAATAAACGCCTGGCCCCCAACCGCTGCGGTACAGGCGCTCCAAGGCGCGACGTGCCGGCGGCAAGGCCTGGTATTCCTCTTGTGTGAGCGGCGCCCACACAAAGTCCACCCCCTTGAGGTTGGTGAAGCCGTGGTGCACCACGTTGTGGCCCATGTCCCACAGGCTGTAGGCGGTCAGCGAGGGCAGGAAGGCGATGCGACCCAGCCACTTGTTCAGGCGCCGGTGTGGGGTGAGGCTCTGGTGGCAAGCGTCGTGGCCGATGATGAACAGGCGCCCGATGACAAAACCGGCGGCCAAGCCACACACGGCCTTGAGCCAGACGGCCTCGGCGAGCACCACCCCGGCCAGCAGGCCCAACCACAGGGTGTAATCCAACGCCAACAGCCAGAAAGCACGCCAGGTGACCCGCTCGGACAAAGGGATCAACCACGAGCGTATGACCTTGCGGTGGGGCAGCGGCGCGTCCGGGCTCAATGGCGCGGGCAATTCGGCAGCAGTTGTATCACTTGAATGGTTCATGGCAAAACGCGGCCAACCCGCGTCGGAGATCAAACAAACCCGGCGATGCTAGCCCGCGCACCCACACCAACATTTGACGCAGATCGAAAACTGTGCGTTTTCAGCCACGCCCGCTGGCCGGTGCCGACCGGCGGCGCTCAGGTGTCAAACCAGTCCGGATCGTTGGCCACCTTGGCCAGCTCTTCGCTGAGCACCTTGTTCATCTGCGCAAACAGCTTGAGCTTGCGGGTGGTCTCGCGCAGGGTGTCGGCCATGCGTTTGGTGATGGCCAGCAGGAAACGCGAACCCACGGCCGGGTCATCCTCCAGCAACTGCAAAAAATCGGAGCGTGACAACACCCCCACCAACATGTCGGTGTTGGCAATACAACTGGCCGAACGGGGCGCCCCGTCAAGCAAGCCGAGTTCCCCAATCAGGCTGCCTGGCCCCATGACACGCACCACCAAGTGCTCATCATCGTCTTGCAGCGAGTTGTTCTGCACCGACAAATCGCCCTCCAGCACCAGCAGCATGTGGTCGTTGTCGACCGCCTCACCTTCGCGCACGAACTCGCAGCCTGCCTCGATCATCCGGGGCTGCATGTAGGCCACGATCTTGATCGCGTCCTCCAGGCTCAGGGTCTGCAGCGCCGACGGTGTGACCAGCAAGCGCGCGGCCCGCTCGTCAGCGTTCATGTCGGGGGTGAGGTCGTCGGCAGCCATGGCGTTTCCGCCTTATTTTGCAGCCATCGACAAAACGTGAAAAGTCCACCGAAGTTCTGGTCACAAATACCAGCGGCGCTTGGGGTTATCGTGTTTCCCCAAGGGCCGCACATGGCCTGAAACCGCGATGTAACTCGACGCGCGGATAATGGAAACTTGATTACAAACACCCTTGACGGGACGGAGACACCACATGCCGCAGCGCGCCACCAAAATTGTTGCCACCCTGGGCCCGGCGTCCAGCGACCCGGCCTTGCTGGAACAGATGATCCGCCATGGCGTCAACGTGGTGCGACTCAACTTCTCCCACGGCAAGGCGCAAGACCACATTGATCGGGCCAACCTGGTGCG
>DASUIK010000343.1:0-2925 GCA_036279795.1 Burkholderiaceae bacterium
CTGACACCTGATCAGTTGACAGTCGAACGGAGACACATGAAAGCAGCAGTAGGCATCATTGGCGTGGGCATGATGGGGCATGGCATTGCCCGCAACGTGCTCAAACACGGCTTTGCGCTGACCGCCCTCGAACACCCGGGCAACCAGCCCCTCACCGAACTGCTGGCCGGTGGCGCCACCACCCAGACCACCGCCCGCGCCGTGGCCCAGGCCAGCGACGTGGTCATCCTGTGCGTGACCGGCTCGCCCGAAGTGGAGGCCGTGCTCACGGGCGAAGGCGGCGTGCTCGAAGGCCTGCGCCCAGGCGCCATCGTGGTGGACTGCTCCACCGCCATCCCCACCGCCACCGAACGCATGGCCGCCCTGGTGCGAGCGCGCGGCGCGCGTTTTGTGGACGCGCCCATGACCCGCTCGGTGCAACACGCCCACGAAGGCAAGCTCAACCTGCTGGTGGGGGGCGACGCCGCCGACACCGAGGCCGTGATGCCGGTGCTGCGTTGTTTTGCCGAAAACATCGTGCTGACCGGCGCCCTCGGCTCCGGCCACCGCATGAAGCTGCTGCACAACTTCGTGTCGCTGGGCTCGGTGGCCTTGCTGGCCGAAGCGGCGGCCTGCGCCCAGCGCGGCGGCATCGAGATGCCGGTGCTGGTGGACGTGCTGGCCACCGGCGGCGGCGCCGGCATCGCGCTGGAGCGCCTCAAGCCCTACCTGCTGAACGAAGACCCCAGTGGACTGCAGTTCTTCATGAGCAACGCGCTCAAGGACCTGGGCTACTACGTCAACATGGCCAGCGACGCAGCCGCCCAACACGCCATCGCCGACGCCGTGGCCGGCACCTACGACCACGCCGTGCAACAAGGCGGCCCGCGCAAGCTGGTGCCCGAGCTCGTGGCCTTGCTCGCCAAGGACTGAGCCCCTCTTTCCTCAGCCCAACGCCCTGGACCGCCAGGGTGGTGGGCTGGCTCACCCCCACATTTTCAGGAGCACCCCTATGTTCACCCATCGCATCGCCGTCATCCCTGGCGACGGCATCGGCCCCGAAGTCATGCCCGAAGGCCTGCGCGTGCTGGAAGCGGCCGGCAAGAAGTTCGGCATCGCCTTCCATTTCGACCACTTCAACGACTGGTGCACGCCACACTACCTGAAGCACGGCACCATGATGCCGGACAACTGGCAGGACCAGATCGGTGGCCACGACGCCATCTTCTTCGGCGCCGTGGGCACGCCCGACATCGTGCCCGACCACGAAGCCGTGTGGGGCTCCATCATCAAGATCCGCCGCGAGTTCGACCAGTTCGTCAACCTGCGCCCGGTGCGCCTCATGCGTGGTGTGCCCGCTCCGCTGGCCCATCGCCAGCCCGGCGACATCGACTTCCTGGTGGTGCGCGAGAACACCGAGGGCGAATACTCGTCTGTGGGCGGGCGCATGTTCGAAGGCAGCGACAACGAGATGGCCATCCAGGAATCCATCTTCACCCGCCGGGGCGTGGACCGCATCCTGCAATACGCGTTCGAGCTGGCGCGCAGCCGCCCGCGCAAGTCGCTCACCGCCGCCACCAAGAGCAACGGCATTTCCATCACCATGCCCTACTGGGACGAGCGCCTGGCCGAAATGGCCAAGCGCTACCCCGACGTGAGCGTGAAGAAGTTCCACATCGACATCCTGTGCGCCCACTTCGTGCAGCACCCCGACTGGTTCGACGTGGTGGTGGCCTCCAACCTGTTTGGCGACATCCTGTCCGACCTCGGCCCGGCCTGCACCGGCACCATCGGCATCGCGCCCTCGGCCAACCTCAACCCCACACGCCGCCACCCCTCCCTGTTCGAGCCGGTGCACGGCTCGGCGCCCGACATCGCGGGCCAAGGCATCGCCAACCCCATTGGCCAAATCTGGTCGGCCGCGCTCATGCTGCAGCACCTGGGCCAGGGCAACGCCGCGCACGAAAGCGCTGCGGCGCACATCGTGCGCTGCATCGAAGACGTGATCGCCAACGGCCCGCGCACGCGGGACATGGGCGGCACGGCCACCACCGCCGAAGTGGGCCAGGCCATCGCAGCGGCCGTGGCCGCCAGCTGAACCCTGCCCGCACCCCACCCCAACCAGAAGGAGACACAACATGCAGCGCAGAAAATTCCTGAACCGTGCCGGTGTGGCCGGTGGTGCCCTGGCCACCTTGGCCGCGCCCGCCATCGCCCAGACCGGCCTGCCGGAAATCCGCTGGCGCATCGCGTCCAGTTACCCCAAAAGCCTGACCTCCATCTACGGTGCCATGGAGATGGTGACCAAACGTCTGGGCGAACTCACCGACGGGAAATTCAACGTTTCGCTGCACGCCGCCGGCGAATTGGTGCCACCGCTGAGCGTGCTGGACGCGGTGCAAAAGGGCACGGTCGAAGCCGGCCACAGCGCCAGCTATTTCTACATCGGCAAAGACCCGGCCTTTGGTTTCCAGACCGCGCTGCCCTTTGGCCTCAACATGCGCCAGCAAAATGCATGGCTCTACGAGGGCGGCGGACAGGCGCTGATCGACGAGTTCCAGGCCGACTACAACGTCATCAGCATGGCGGTGGGCAACACCGGCGCACAGATGGCGGGCTGGTACCGCAAGGAGATCAAAAGCGCGGCCGACCTCAAAGGCCTGAAGTTCCGCGTCGGCGGCCTGGCCGGCATGGTGTTGTCCAAGCTGGGCGTGGTACCACAGCAACTCGCGGCGGGTGACCTCTACACCGCCCTCGAAAAAGGCGTCATTGATGCGGCTGAATTTGTGGGCCCGCTGGATGACGAAAAACTGGGCTTGCACAAAACCGCCAAGTACTACTACTACCCCGGCTGGTGGGAAGGTTCGGCCACGCTGAGTCTGTTCATCAACCGGGCGGCCTGGGCCGCGTTGCCGCCGATGTACCAGGCCGCCATGCGCGCTGCCA
>DASUIK010000344.1:0-2953 GCA_036279795.1 Burkholderiaceae bacterium
GGCCAGGGCCGCAAGATGAGCAAGAGCCTGGGCAACACGGTGGAGCCGCAATCGGTGACCAGCAAGCTCGGCGCCGAAATCGTGCGCCTGTGGGTGGCCAGCACCGATTATTCGGGCGACCTCAACATCGACGACAAGATCCTGGCCCGTGTGGTCGATGCCTACCGCCGCATCCGCAACACCCTGCGTTTCCTGATAGCCAACACGGTCGATTTCGACCCGGCCACCGACGCCGTGCCGCTGGAGCAGCTGCTGGAGATCGACCGCTACGCCCTGGCCCGCGCCAGCGAGCTGCAGGCCGACATCCTGCGCCACTTCGACGTCTACGAGTTCCACCCGGTGGTGAGCAAGCTGCAGGTGTATTGCTCCGAGGATTTGGGTGCGTTTTACCTCGACGTGCTCAAGGACCGCCTCTATACCACCGCGCCCAAGAGCCTGGCGCGGCGCAGCGCCCAGACCGCGCTGCACCAGATCACCCATGCCATGCTGCGCTGGATGGCGCCTTTCCTGAGCTTCACCGCCGAGGAAGCCTGGACTCATTTCGCCGGAGCGAAGAACCAGGGCTCGATCTTTTTCGAAACCTTCCTGCCGCTGCCCACGCCCAACGAAGGCTTGCTGGCCAAGTGGGCGCGCATCCGCGCCATCCGCGACCTGGCCAACAAGGCCATCGAGGACGTGCGCACCGAGGGCAAAGTGGGCGCTTCGCTGCAGGCCACGCTGACCATCACCGCCGGCCCCGACGACGCGGCCCTGCTGCGCTCGCTGGGGTCTGACCTCAAGTTCGTCACCATCACCTCGGCGGTGACGGTGGTGGACGGCGAGTCGCTGGCCGTGGCGGTGACGCCCAGCAGCGCCACCAAGTGCGATCGCTGCTGGCACTACACCGACGAAGTCGGCCAACACGCCGAGCACCCCACGCTGTGTGGCCGCTGCGTGAGCAACATCGCCGGTGCGGGTGAAACCCGCGCCCACGCCTGATGGCGGCCCGCAAAGGGGCAGGGGGCGGCAGCCCTGGCATGCTGCATTGGCTGGGGCTGGCCTTCGCCATCTTCCTGATTGACCAGTTCACCAAGGTGCTCATCCTGGGCTACTACCGCCTGGGTGACAGCACCTACATCACCTCGTTTTTCAACATCGTGCGGGTGCATAACCCCGGTGCGGCCTTTTCCTTTTTGGCCGGTGCCGGCGGCTGGCAGCGCTGGTTCTTCACTGCCCTGGGCCTGGGCGCGGCCGCCTTCATCGTCTGGATGTTGCGCAATCACAGCGGGCAAAAGTTGTTCGCTTTCGCGCTCTCCTGCATCCTGGGTGGTGCCTTGGGCAACGTGATCGACCGGCTCATCCACGGTTACGTGGTGGACATGCTCGACTTCCACTGGCGCTTCCTCTCGCCGGTGTTCCCGGGCGGGCATTTTCCGGCGTTCAATCTGGCTGATGCGGCCATCACGCTGGGCGCCATCTGCATGATCGTGGACGAAATTTTGCGGGTGCGGCGCAGCAGGTAAGCCCGCTGGCACGGACGGTGCATCGCCGGCTTATAGTCGGGTCACTGTCATATGAAACATTTGTTGAATCTTCTCGCAGCCATCGCGCTGCTGGTGTGGGGAACCCATCTGGTGCGCAATGGCGTGTTGCGCGTGTTCGGCAGCAACCTGCGGCAGATGTTGGCGGTCAGCATGGGCAACCGCTTCAGTGCCATGCTCTCGGGCCTGGGCGTCACGGCGCTGGTGCAGTCCAGCACCGCCACCGCCCTCATCACTTCGTCCTTTGTGGGCCAAGGCCTGATCGCCCTGCCAGCGGCGCTCGCCGTCATGCTGGGCGCCGACGTGGGCACGGCCCTGATGGCGGTGGTGTTCTCGCTCGATCTGTCCTGGCTGTCGCCGCTGTGCATCTTCCTGGGGGTCACCCTGTTCATCGCGCGCCAGGGCCACCTGGTGGGCGACGTGGGCCGGGTGCTGATCGGCCTGGGTTTGATGTTGCTGGCCCTGGAACTGGTGTCGGAAGCCACCACGGTGCTTACACGCAACCCGGCGGTGCAGATGATGCTGGCCCAGCTGGCCAGTGACCGCATGCTGGAAATTCTGCTGGGTGCGGTGCTGGTGGTGCTGTCTTACTCCAGCCTGGCGGTGGTGCTGCTCACGGCCACCTTGTCGCTGTATGTGATTTCGGTGGACGTGGCCCTGGGCCTGGTGTTGGGCGCCAACCTGGGCAGCGGCCTGCTGGCGGTGTTGACCACCCTGCGTGCGAACGTGGCCACGCGCCAGGTGCCACTGGGCAACTTGGTGTTCAAGCTGTTGGCCGTGGCGGTGGGCGTGTTCGTCATCCCGTTCTGGCTGCGCCTGGTGCAACCCTATGTGCAGGACCCGGCGGCGCTCACCGTGATGTTCCACCTGAGCTTCAACCTCATGGTGGCAGCCATCTTCATCGGCCTCACGCAGACGGTGGCCGGCTGGGTGGAGCGGCTGCTGCCGCAGAGCACGGCCACGCCTCTGGGTCGGCCCAACCACCTCGACCCGTCCGCACTGGCCACACCCTCGCTGGCCATCTCGTGCGCGGCGCGCGAGGCCATGCACCAGGCCGACGTGGTGGAGACCATGTTGCGCGGCGTGCTCACGGTGATTCGCACCAATGACCTCAAGCTGTCGGAAGATCTGCGCAAGCTCGACGACACGGTGGACAGCCTGTATTCGGCCATCAAGTATTACCTCACCAAGCTCTCACGCCAGCAGCTCAGTGAGGAAGAGGGCCGACGCTGGACGGACATCATCAGCTTCACCATCAACATGGAGCAGGTGGGCGATATCGTCGAGCGCGTCCTGATCGACATCGAAGACAAAAAAATCCGCAAGGGCCGCGATTTTTCAGAGGCCGGTCTGGCCGAGATTTGTGAACTGCACGCCCGTCTGATCGACAACCTGCGCCTGGGCATGAGCGTGTTTTTGAATGGCAGCGTGCG
>DASUIK010000345.1:0-4046 GCA_036279795.1 Burkholderiaceae bacterium
TGTGCCGGTGCTGGCTTTTCGGTGGCTTTGGCCTGCGACATGGTGGTGGCCGCCGACAACGCGGTCTTCGTGATGGCCTACAGCAACGTGGGCCTGTCGCCCGACGGCGGTGGCAGCTGGGCGTTGGCGCGGCAGTTGCCGCGTGCAACCGTCATGCAGTTGTTGATGCTGGGCGAACGCATGAGCGCGCCCCGCCTGCACGCATTGGGCCTGGTCAACGAAGTGACGGCGCCCGCCGCCAGCCTGAACGAGGCACTCGCACTGGCCGAGCGGCTCAATGCCCGCGCGCCCAATGTGCTGGCCAGCCTCAAGGAGCTGGTCAACGACGCCCCCAACCAGGCACTGCATGCCCAGCTGAGCACCGAGCGCGACCACTTTGTGCGCAACCTGCACCACGCGAACGGTGGTGAAGGCATTGGTGCCTTTCTTGAAAAGCGCGAACCCCGGTACCGCTGAGACGCGCCAGCAGCGGGGTCGCTCGCGCGACAAACCCGGACCATCCAGTCACTGAAAAGACAGCCCATGGACGAACCGATTCTGACAATGGACGAACGAGAGGCGATCAACAGTGGTCGCTGGTTTTCCAACCTCTCGCCCTCCCTGAGACACGACATTCTTCGATGCGCCCACGTCAAACGCTTCAAGGACGGCGACCTGATCGTCGCCCGTGGCGAACCGCCCACCGAGTGGACTGCGGTGGCCAAGGGCGCGGTGCGGGTGAGTTCGACCTCCTTGTCCGGCAAGCAGATCACGCTCACCTATGTGGAGCCGGGCGTGTGGTTTGGCGATGTGGCCATGTTCGACGGCGATCGGCGCACACACGATGCCTATGCGCATGGTGCCACCACACTGCTGTGTGTGTCGCGCACCGACTTCCAGAAAATCCTGGCCCAACACGTGGAACTGTACGAGGCCTTGATGCGGCTGCAGGCGCGGCGCATCCGCACGCTGTTCGGGCTGGTCGAAGACCTCAACACCCTGCCCTTGCGTGCCCGCCTGGCCAAGCAGTTGCTGCACCTGGCACGCAGCTACGGTGTGCCCTGCCTGAACGACAACAACGAGGTCCGCATCGGTCTGCAGTTGGCGCAAGAAGAGTTGGCGCAGCTGCTGGGTGCTTCGCGCCAGCGGGTCAACCAGGAACTCAAATCGATGGAGCGCGAGGACGCCATCCGCATCGAACCCGGTGGCCTGGTGCTGCGCGACCGGCCGATGTTGATGCGCATCGCCGAAGCCGAAAACTGATTTTTTTTCCGGAGTCCACCGCGACATGAGTGCCACTGAAGATTTCACCGGCACCCGTGCCGTGGCCGACCAACACGCCTTTGATGTGCCCGCGCTGGAGCGTTGGCTGCTGGCCCACCTGCCCGGTTTCGCCGGCCCGCTGCAGGTCGAGATGTTCAAGGGCGGCCAGTCCAACCCCACCTACAAGCTGCTCACGCCTGGGCGTGCCTACGTGATGCGGGCCAAGCCTGGCCCGGTGGCCAAGCTCTTGCCCTCGGCCCACGCCATCGAACGCGAGTTCAAGGTGATGAGTGGCCTTCGTGGCACCGGGGTGCCGGTGGCGCAAATGTTTGCGCTGTGCGAAGACGAATCGGTCATCGGCCGCGCCTTCTACGTGATGGAGTTCGTGCAAGGCCGTGTGCTGTGGGACCAGTCGTTGCCCGACATGACGCCCGCACAACGACGCGACATCTATCTCGAAATGAACCGCGTCATGGCGGCGCTGCACACGGTGGATGTGGCCGCCGCCGGGCTAAGCGATTACGGCAAACCCGGCAATTATTTCGAGCGCCAGATCGGTCGCTGGACCAAGCAATACCAGGCCAGCGCCGACGGCGCCGGCCCCCTGACCCAGCCCATCCGCGAGATGGAACAGCTCATCGAATGGCTGCCCGCACACATCCCGGCGATGGCACGGCGCGAAGACCTGGTGTCGGTGGTACACGGCGACTACCGGCTTGACAACCTCATGTTCCACCTCAGCGAACCGCGTGTGCTGGCCGTGCTGGACTGGGAACTGTCCACCCTGGGCCACCCCTTTGCTGACTTCAGCTACCACTGCATGTCGTGGCACATCCCGCCGGGGCTGTTCCGTGGCATTGGCGGGCTGGATCTGGTGGCGCTCGGGATTCCCTCCGAAGACGAGTACATCGAGCTCTACTGCCAGCGCACCGGCCTGGCGACGCCCGCGCAGTTGCGGGCCGACTGGAACTTCTACCTCGCGTACAACATGTTCCGCCTCGCCGCCATCTTGCAAGGCATCGCCAAGCGTGCCGAATCCGGCACCGCCTCCAGCGCACAGGCCCGCAAGTCGGCCGAGGGCGCTCGCCCCATGGCAGAAATGGCCTGGCGCTTCGCCCAACAGCACACCTGAACCGATTTTCCACCCAAGGACTCCCCATGGATTTCGACTACACCCCAAAAGTCAAGGACATGCAAGCCCGTCTGATGGCTTTCATGGACCAGCACATCTACCCCAACGAAGCGCGTTTTTTTGAAGAAATCGCAGCCAACCGCGCCAAGGGCAACGCCTGGGTGCCCACCGAGATCATCGAAGAGCTCAAGCCGAAGGCGCGCGCGGCGGGCTTGTGGAACCTGTTCTTGCCGCGCTCGCCCCGTGCGCCCCAAGGGCTGTCCAACCTTGAATACGCCCCTCTCTGCGAAATCATGGGCCGCGTGCCTTTTGCGGCCGAGGTCTTCAACTGCTCCGCGCCAGACACCGGCAACATGGAGACCTTCGAGCGTTACGCCAGCGAGGAGCTGAAAGACCGCTGGCTGGAGCCGCTGCTGCGCGGCGAAATCCGCTCTGCGTTTTTGATGACGGAACCCGAGGTCGCATCGTCCGACGCCACCAACATCCAGTGTCGCATCGAGCGCGACGGTGACCACTACGTCATCAACGGTCGCAAGTGGTGGTCCTCCGGTGCCGGGGACCCGCGCTGCGCCGTCTATATTGTGATGGGCAAGACCGACCCCGAGGCGCCCCGCCACTCGCAACAGTCCATGATCATCGTACCGGCCAACTCGCCGGGCATCACCGTGGTGCGCCCGCTCTCGGTGTTCGGCTACGACGACGCGCCGCATGGGCACATGGAGGTGGTGCTGAAAAACGTCCGGGTACCGGCCGGGAACATGCTGCTTGGCGAAGGACGTGGTTTTGAGATCGCTCAGGGCCGCCTCGGACCCGGCCGCATTCATCACTGCATGCGCACCATCGGCGCCGCCGAGCGCGCCCTTGAGCTCATGTGCAAGCGACTGAACAGCCGCGTGGCGTTTGGTAAGCCCATTTCGGCACAATCCGTTTGGCACGAACGCATCGCTGAATCGCGCTGCATGATCGAGCAAGCCAGGCTGTTGACACTCAAGGCCGCCTACATGATGGACACCGTGGGCAACAAAGTGGCCAAGGCCGAGATCGCCATGATCAAGGTGGTGGCGCCCAACATGGCTTGCCAGATTCTCGACTGGGCCATCCAGTCGCACGGTGCCGGTGGCCTGAGCGACGACTTCCCACTGGCCTACAGTTACGCCCACCAGCGCACCCTGCGCTTCGCCGATGGCCCCGATGAAGTGCATCGCGCGGCCATCGCCAAGCTGGAGCTGGCCAAGCAATTGGCACTCAAAAACGAGGTGGAGATGCCCGTCACGCGCGGGTGCTGAACACCCAGTGCTACAAAACAAAAACGGCCCCGATCGGGGCCGTTTTTGTTGCTGGAAGCAGATCAGTTGCGGGTCTGATCGACCAGCTTGTTCTTGGCAATCCAGGGCATCATGGCGCGCAGCTGGGCACCCACCACTTCGATGCTGTGGTCGGCCGTGTTGCGGCGGCGGGCCGTCATGCTGGGGTAGTTCAGGCGGCCTTCCTGGATGAACATCTTGGCGTAGTCACCGTTCTGGATGCGCTTCAGGGCGTTGCGCATGGCGGCGCGCGACTGCTCGTTGATCACCTCGGGGCCGGTCACGTACTCGCCGAACTCCGCGTTGTTGGAGATCGAGTAGTTCATGTTGGCGATGCCGCCTTCGTAGATCAGGTCGACGATGAGCTT
>DASUIK010000346.1:0-3396 GCA_036279795.1 Burkholderiaceae bacterium
TACGGCGTGAACGACCTGCGCCTGTTCTTCGACGGCGACATCCGTTTCCTCTCGCAGTTCCAATAAGCAAAGGCCAGCAACATGCAATTCCCCGAATCCTGGCTGCGCGCGTTCTGCAACCCGCCGCTGTCCACCCAGCAATTGGCCGATACCCTGACCATGGCCGGCCTGGAAGTCGAAGAACTCCAGCCCGTGGCACCGCCATTCGACAAGGTCGTGGTGGGTGAGATCAAGGCCGCCGAACAACACCCCAACGCCGACCGCCTGCGTGTGTGCCAGGTGGATGCGGGGCAGGGCGGCGCGCTGCTGCAAATTGTGTGTGGCGCGCCCAATGCGCGTGTGGGCATCAAGGTGCCGGTGGCGCTGGTGGGCGCCGAGCTGCCCCCGGGCGAAGACGGCAAGCCCTTCGCCATCAAGGCCGCCAAACTGCGCGGCGTGGACAGTGCCGGCATGTTGTGTTCGGCGCGTGAACTCAAGCTGTCGGAAGACCATGGCGGCTTGCTCGAGTTGGCTGCGGACGCCACCGTGGGCCAGAACATCCGCGAGCACTTGCGTCTGGACGACACCCTGTTCACCCTCAAGCTCACGCCCAACCTGGCGCACTGCCTGAGCGTGTACGGCATCGCACGCGAATTGTCGGCGCTCACCGGTGCACCGCTGCAAACGCCCAGCTTCCCGGCTGTGCCCGTCACTTTGCCTGCCGATGACCGCCTTGCCGTCAAGGTCAGTGCACCCGACCTGTGTGGTCGCTTCTCAGGTCGCATCGTGCGTGGTGTCAACACCAAGGCACAGACGCCGACCTGGATGGTCGAGCGTCTGGCGCGCTGTGGCCAGCGCAGCGTGTCCCCGTTGGTGGACATCTCCAACTACGTGATGTTCGAGTTCGGCCGGCCCTCGCACATTTTTGATCTCGACAAAATCCACGGTGGCCTGGACGTGCGCTGGGGCAAGGCGGGCGAACAGCTTAAGCTGCTCAACGGCAACACCATCACGGTGGACGAGAAGGTGGGCGTGATCGCCGACGGCGTGCAAGTCGAATCGCTGGCCGGCATCATGGGCGGTGACGCCACGGCCGTGTCCGACGACACCACCAACGTGTTCGTGGAAGCCGCCTTCTGGTGGCCGCAAGCCGTGGCCGGGCGCTCGCGCCGCTACAACTTCAGTACCGATGCGGGCCACCGTTTCGAGCGCGGTGTCGATCCCTCCACCACGGTGGAACACATCGAGCGCATCACCCAGCTCATCATCGACATCTGCGGCGGCCAGGCCGGGCCCATGGACGACCAGGTGGTCAACGTGCCCCAGGCCAAGCCCGTGGCCTTGCGCGCTGCGCGTGCGGCCAAAGTCATTGGCATGCCCGTGTCGGTGCAGCAATGCGCCGATGCCCTGCGGTCCCTGGGCTTGCCTGTGTCCGTGGCGGGTGATGTGATCACGGTCACGCCGCCGCCTTTCCGATTCGACCTCACCCTCGAAGAAGACCTGATCGAAGAGGTGGCGCGCGTCATCGGGTACGAGCAGTTGCCCACCACGCCGCCGCTGGCCCCCATCACCGCGAAGATCCGACCCGAGGCCAAGCGCGGCCCCTTCGCGGTGCGCCGCCAGATCGCGCAACTGGGCTACCAGGAAACCATCAATTTCAGCTTCGTCGAAGAACGCTGGGAGCACGAGCTGGCCGGCAACGCCGACCCCATCAAACTGCTCAACCCCATCGCCAGCCAGATGAACGTGATGCGTTCCTCGCTGGTGGGCAGCTTGGTGCATGTGCTGCGCTTCAACCTGGCGCGCAAGGCCGAGCGCGTGCGCGTGTTCGAGCTGGGCCGTGTGTTCAGCAAAGACGCCAGCGTGCCCGACAGCGACACCAGCGTGGCCGGCTTTGCCCAGCCCATGCGTGTGGCGGGTCTGGCCTACGGCGACGTGGGCCCGTTGCAATGGAGCAGCGAGGCCGCGCGCAAGGTGGACTTCTTCGACGTGAAGGCGGATGTGCAGGCCTTGCTGGCACCGCGCCGTCCCACCTTTGAGCCAGCCACCCACCCGGCCATGCACCCGGGCCGTTGCGCCCGCGTGCTCATCGACAGCCAAGCGATTGGTTTCGTGGGCGAGCTGCACCCCAAATGGCGCCAGGCCTATGAGCTGCCTCAAGCCCCGGTGTTGTTCGAACTCGCCCTTGACGCCGTGTTGGCCCGCGACGTGCCGGTGGCGCAGTCGGTGGCGCGCCACCAGGCGGTGGAGCGCGACATCGCGCTGGTGGTGACGGAGAGCGTGACACATGCCGCGCTGATGCAGGCCATCGAGTCTGCCGCCACAGGCGGTGTGTTGCGTCAGGCCACCCTGTTCGACGTCTACCGCCCCAAAGCCGGCCAGGACAATGCGGCGGTGGCCGCTGGCGAGAAGAGCCTGGCCGTGCGCCTGGTTTTCAACAAGCCTGATGCCACGCTGACCGAAGAGGAAATCGACGCCGCTGTGTCGGCCGTGCTGGCCGCCACACACGAGCGCCTGGGCGCCCGCCTGCGCGCCTGAGACCCCGGAGGAGACACCGTGAGCGAACCCGTTGACAACCTCGAGACGCCGGCCTTGACCAAGGCCCAACTGGCCGACATGCTGTTTGACCAGATTGGCCTGAACAAGCGCGAGTCCAAAGACATGGTCGATGCGTTTTTTGATCTCATCGCCGATGATCTGGTCGAGGGCAAGGACGTGAAGATTTCCGGTTTCGGCAACTTTCACATCCGCACCAAGGCCGCCCGCCCGGGCCGCAACCCGCGCACCGGTGAGCCCGTGGCCATCGAGGCGCGGCGTGTGGTCACCTTCCACGCCAGCCCCAAGCTCAAGGAGCAGGTGCAGGCCACGGTGGGTGCGCCGCCCAAGGCGACTCCTGAGGCGTGATGAGGTGAGGGTGGTGGTACCGCCACAGTGGGTGCAACGCTTTTGCGTCCAGGGGCCAGTTGGAGTAGATTCCAAGGTTTGGTTCGTACCGCGTTGATTCCAATGGAAATCCAGCTTCCTCCCATTCCGGCCAAGCGCTACTTCACCATCGGTGAGGTCGGCGAGCTGTGCGGGGTCAAGCCCCACGTGCTGCGTTACTGGGAGCAAGAGTTCACCCAACTGCGCCCCATGAAGCGGCGGGGTAACCGCCGTTACTACCAGCATCACGAGGTGCTGATGATCCGGCGCATCCGCGAGCTGCTGTACGACCAGGGTTTCACCATCAGCGGTGCCCGCAACCGACTGCAAGAGTTGGCCCAGCTCGAGCGCGATAAAAAGCGCCCGGCAGACGACACCCTGGGCATCGGCGGCATGGAAGTGGTTGAGGTGGACACCGAGGCCATGAACGAAAACGACCCTTTCGAGGCCATGCACAAGCTCGCCAGCTCGCAGGATGCGGTGGAGGCTTTGCAG
>DASUIK010000347.1:0-2400 GCA_036279795.1 Burkholderiaceae bacterium
GGTGCAGGCGGATGGCGATGGCGACAGGCTGCGGCAGGCGCCAGGTGCGCGCCACGATGGCGCCCACCACCGCGTGGTCGGTGCGGTGGTTGGCGTTTTCGGTCTGGGTGAAGCTGCGGTCCTGGCGGGCCATGGCCTCGGTGAGGGTGCCGCCATACCCTTTGACGCCGGCCATCATCACCGGCATGCCCACGTGGCAGAACAGACCAAAGGTGTAGGACAGGCCGGGGTCCATGCCGTAGAGCTGTTGGCCAATGTGTTCGCAGGCGATGGCGCGGCGGGTGGACGTTTCCCAGAAGTGCGCCAACAAGGGCGAATGCACCTGCAGCGCATGGCGGGTGAGAAAACCACTGAGCAACTTGACGGCGGGGCGCATGCCGAGCACGTTGAGCGCCTGGCCGACGGTGCCCACCGGCTGCTGCAAGCCAAACAAGGGGCTGTTGGCCTGGCGCATCAAGGCGGCGGCCATGGCCACGTCGGCGCTGGCAATGCGAGCGATGGCCTCCAGGTCAGGCTCACCGGTGGCGGTGGCGTTCTGCAGCTGCACCAGCAGCTCGGGGCAAGGCGGGATGACGATGTCGCGCACCGGCCCGCTGCGGCGGGCCAGGTCCAGGGCCTGCACCAGTTGGTCGTTCTTCAATCGGATGGCGGCGATGGGCGCGCCTGCTTCGGTTTCATGCGGATGCCAGGGATGGCGTGGGCAAAGAAGCCCCGTGCCGCAAGGCCCAGGCCTGCCATTCTGCCGCAGGCAGGGGGCGGCTGAAATGAAAGCCCTGCAGCTCGTCGCAACCCAATTCGCGCAGGCAATCGGCGGTGGCCAGGTCCTCCACGCCCTCGGCCACCACGCTCAAGCCCAGGGTGTGGCCAAGCGCGATCACCGCGCGGGTGATGGCCATGTCGGCCGGGTCGCTGAGCATGTCGTCCACAAAGGAGCGATCGACCTTGAGCTTGTCGATATCGAACCGCTTGAGATAAGCCAGGCTGGAGTAGCCGGTGCCGAAATCGTCGATGGCTAGCGACACGCCCAGCGCCTTGAGCGCGGCCATTTGCGCCTGCGCCGCCACGGCGTTGTCCATCAGTTGCGACTCGGTGATCTCCAGCTCCAGGCACTGCGGGCACATGCCGGTGCGGGCGATCAGCGCCTGCAGGAAAGGCACCAGCTCCGGGTCGGCCAGTTGCGAGGCAGAGATGTTGACCGACACCTGGCGCCGGTGCAGCGGGTGGTGCTCGTCGCCAGCGGCCAGCGCCTGCCACTCGAGCCAGGCCGCGCAGGCCTGCTCCAGCACCCAGGCGCCTATGGGTTTGATGAGGCCCGTCTCTTCGGCGATGGCAATGAATTCGGCCGGCGGCACGGGCCCCAGGGCCACGCTGTCCCAGCGCAGCAGGGCTTCGGCGCCCACCAGGGCCAGCGAAGCGGCGTCCACCCGGGGCTGGAAATGCAGGGTCAGCTCGCCGCGGTCCAGCGCCTTGCGCAGGTGGTGCTCCACCGATTGGCGGGCCAGTGCGCGCTGGTCGGTTTCCTCTGAGTAGAAACGCGCCATGTCGCGCCCCGTGCCCTTGGCCTCGTACATGGCGGCGTCGGCGCGGCGCATGAGCTCGTCGAGCTGCACGCCATCGTCGGGGTAAACGGCGATGCCCACACTGCACGAGACATTGAGCTCGTGCCCATCCACCGGGTGCGCCTGGCGGATCAGCGGGATCAGCCGGCGCTCCACGGTGTGGTGCACCTCGTCCTTGCTGGCCACGTCGCGCATGATGATGACGAACTCGTCGCCGCCCAGGCGGCTCACCGTGTCGTGCCCGCGCACCGCCTGCTTGAGGCGCTCGGCCACCGAGCGCAGCAGGCCATCGCCGATGTGGTGGCCCAGGGTGTCGTTGATGATCTTGAAGCGGTCGAGGTCGATGAACAGCACGGCCACCTGCTTGTGGTGCAGGGCCGCGTGGGTGAGCGCGTCCTGCAGCCGCTGCACACAGAGCGAACGGTTGGGCAGGTCGGTCAGCACGTCGTGGTGGGCCAAGTACTGGATGCGCTCTTCCTTGGCCTTGCGGTCGGTGATGTCGATGCAGATGCCGATGTAGTTGCCAATGCCTCCGGCCTTGCTGCCGTCGCGCACGGCCGACACCATGAGCCAGGCGGGGTAGGTGTCACCCGAGCGGCGGCGGAAGCGCACCTCGCCCTGCCATGCGTCCTTGTCCTGCAGCACGCGGCCGATGACCACGCCCAGCGGCACACCGGCGTTTTCTTCCAGCAAAAAGCCGAGGTCTTCACCGATGATTTCGTAGAAGTCGTAGCTGGTGCTGCGGCAGAAAGCCTTGTTGACGCTGAGGATCTTGCGCTCGGCGTCCATGATGATGATGCCCTCGGACGAGGCCTCGAACACCTTGGCCCACAGCTCCAAC
>DASUIK010000348.1:0-6778 GCA_036279795.1 Burkholderiaceae bacterium
AAGGGAACGGAGTGAAAACAGCGCCACTCGTCGTTGCACTCCTAGGCCAGACACCCAGTCTGGCCGTCGTCGCGCGCCTAGATTGGCGCTGTTTTCACTCCGTTCGCAATCGGAAAAATAGTGTGAACAGGCCCTAGCGCAACAAGGCCTTGGCCGCGTCGATGCGCAGCGCCAGCTCAACGGTCGGGTCCCGCATCACCGACAGCAGGAACTGACGCGCTTCGTCGTCCGTGGCGCGCGGTGCTGGTGCTGCCGTGGTCACAGGCGCAGCTTGTGCCTCGGGCACTGCCAAAAGGGCAAGCAGGTCTTTGGCCGGGACGGACGAGAGCCGCCCCAGCAACTCCGCTTGGGCATCTTCGCCCGGTGGCAGATCCAGCCAAGGCGTGTCGGCAAACACCGCCGCGAGGTCGGAGGTCACGAAGGCCGACCACGCGTCGGGCGCCACCTGCTGGGGGATGGTGGGTGGGGCGCCGTGGATCAGCCGCAGGCGCTCGGGGGCGATGTCGGCCAGGTAGCGTCCGCGCAGGTGGTCGAGCAGGTGTTGTGCCTCGGCGGGCGGCAGCGGCTGGGCCAGTGAGAACCACAGCTGATAGCCGTCCACCCCGTTGACCGCGATGGCCGGTGCGGGCCAGCCCAGATCGGCCTGCACGCCTTGCCACACCTGCGCCAGGCGTGACCAGTCGGCCGGCCGGGCCAGCTCCAGCACCAGGGCGCGCACGGGGGCGTCGGCCTCAACGGGTGGTGTGCCGTACAGGCGGTGGAATTCGGTCTGCAGTCGGGTCATGGCGTCAGGCAGCGAAGGCCGGGCGTTGCGCCAGCAGGGCGCGCCAGCGTTGCACGTGCGGGTGGCGTTCGTCGGGTTTGAGCTTGACCACGCGCGCGAAGTCCACCGCCACCGCAGCGGTGATGTCGGCCAGGCTGAAACGGTCCGTGGCAAGGTATTCGCGATCGGCCAGTCGCTCGTTGAGCATCGCCAGGAAGTGCGTCACACGGACCAGCCCGCGCTGCGCCAGCTCGGGGATCTGGGGGTAGTCCACCGGCCCGGGCAGGGCGCGGCCGGCCATCGCGGGTGAGCTGTTGCGCAGAGCCTCGGCAATGGCCATCAGCCCTTCGAATTCGGCCCGCCAATGCCAGCTGGCGATCTCGGCCTTTTCCAGCGGCGTGGTGCCCATCAGCGGGGGCTCGGGGAAACGTGCTTCCAGGTACGCGGCTATGCCCGCGTTGTCCGTCAACACCACACCCTCATCGGTGCGCAGCGCTGGCACGGTGCACTGCGGGTTGATGGCGCGGTAGGCCTCGCTCATCTGCTCGCCTTGCCGCAGGTCGATCATCACCGTGTCGTGTGGCACGTTTTTTTCTGCCAGCAGGAGGCGCGTGCGGCGCGGGCTGGGCGCGGTGGCGCAGTCGTAGAAGGTGATCATGGGTTCACGCTGCGGGTTGCAGCTTGTCCTGTGTGTGGGTGTCGAAGTCGCTGGCGTCGTGGCGTTCGTGCAGTTGGGTGGTCAGCGGTCCGGTCACGCGGTTGACCATGCGACCGCGCTTGGCGGCGGGACGTTGTGCGATTTCATCCGCCCAGCGCAGCACGTGGGTGTATTCGTGCACCTGCAAAAACTCGCCGGCTTCGTACAGCTGGCCTTTGGCCAGCAGGCCATACCAAGGCCAGGTGGCCATGTCGGCGATGCTGTAGTCGTCGCCGGCCAGGTAGCGGTTGTCGGCCAGGTGGCGGTCGAGCACGTCCATCTGGCGTTTGACTTCCATCGCGTAGCGGTCGATGGCGTATTCGATCTTGATGGGGGCGTAGGCGTAGAAGTGACCAAAACCGCCGCCCAGGAAGGGCGCGCTGCCCATCTGCCAGAACAGCCATGACAGGCAGGCTGCGCGCGCCGGGCCCTCTGAGGGGATGAAGGCGCCAAACTTCTCGGCCAGGTACATCAGGATGGCCCCCGACTCGAACACCCGTTGGGGCGCGGGGCCGCTGCGGTCCACCAGCGCCGGGATCTTGGAGTTGGGGTTGGCGGCCACGAAGCCGCTGCCAAACTGTTCGCCATCGCGGATGCGGATCAGCCAGGCGTCGTACTCAGCGCCGGTGTGGCCAGCGGCCAGCAATTCCTCCAGCATCACCGTCACCTTCACACCGTTGGGTGTGCCCAGCGAGTAGAGCTGCAGTGGGTGTTTCCCCACCGGCAGTTCTTTGTCGAAGGTGGCACCGGCGGTGGGGCGGTTGATGTTGGCGAACTGACCGCCGCTGGCGGCGGGTGGGGTCCAGACGCGGGGAGGGGTGTAGGTGGGGGGCGTGCTCATGGGCGCATTGTCCGGCGCCGCGCGGCCGTGTGTGATCACCTCGGCGTCAACCCCCACGGTTTGCGGTGGTGTTGCCGGTGGGGCCATCCCAGGGTTGCGGTCCACCGGGTTGCTACTTGGGGCGGCGGCGGCGGGTAACATGCGCTCATGTCCGAGCACCCCAGCGCGCCCCACACCACGCCGCTCACCCGGCCGGCCCATGACCTCACCAGCCAGTTGCGGCTGATCCATGGGCTGGTGCGATCGCGCTACCCGTTTGTGGATCGCATCGCGTTGGCGCTCTACGAGCCGGCGACCGACCGGCTCAAGACCTTTGTCAGCAGCAACACCGACGAGGTGCTCCTCAAACGCTACGAGGTCGAGCTGTCCCAGGTGCCGTCGTTGATGGCGCTGGTGCGCGAGCGGCGCAGCCGTGTGGTCAACGACATTGCCGAGACGTTCACCGCCCACACCACCCACACCGACTGGCTGGCCGAGCGTGGTTACCGGGCCAGCTACACCACGCCGGTGTTCCACGGCGAGCAGCTGGCGGCCTTCCTGTTTTTTGACTCGAAGGAGCCGGGCACGTTTTCCGTGGAAACCGGCCAGTTCATGGACACCTTTGCCGATCTGATCGCTCAGCTCTTCCTGCTGCAGCGCCAGGTGGTGGATGGCATGCTGGGCACCATCAAGGTGGCCGTGGGGCTGGCCCGCATACGCGATTTGGAAACCGGCCAGCACCTGGAGCGCATGGCCCAGTACTCGCGGCTCATGGCCCAGGCACTGGCCGAGCGGCATGGCCTCAGCGATGAGGTGGTGGAGTACGTCTACCTGTTCGCACCGTTGCACGATATCGGCAAAGTCGGCATTCCCGATCGCATCCTGCTCAAACCGGGCAAGCTGGACGCCGAAGAGTGGGCGGTCATGAAGCAGCACGTGAGCATTGGCGAGCAGATCATCGACAAGATCGCCTCGGAGATGGATTTGGCCGACAGCCTGCCGGCCCGCGTGATGCGCGACATCGTCGCAGGACACCACGAGCGTGGCGACGGTTCGGGTTACCCGCGTGGTCTCATGATGGCGGACATCCCGTTGGTGGCCCGCATCGTGGCGGTGGCCGATGTGTACGACGCCTTGTCCAACAGACGGCCTTACAAGCAAGCCTGGGGCGAGGACGATATCGTCAAGGAAATGCGCCAAGAAGCCGCTGCCGGTCGACTCGACACAGAGTGCGTGGAGTCCCTGCTGGCGGCAGTCGAAGCGCGTCAGGCCATCCTGACCCGCTTTGCGGACCAGGTGACAGACAGCGCTTCGGTGTGACCCTTCGGCCGCCTCAGGCGGTGGTGCTCAATGTGTCGCCCAGCGCGCTCACCAGGCGGTCAATTTCTGCGGGTGTGCTGATGAAGGGCGGTGCCAGCTGGATGGTGTCGCCACCATAGCGCACATAAAAGCCTTTGGCGTACATGGCCATGGCGATCTCATAGGGGCGCTTGGCTGGCTCGCCCGGCAGCGGGCTGATGGTGATGCCGGCGGCCAGCCCGTAGTTCCGGATGTCGGCCACGTGCTTGGCACCACGCAGGCCGTGCACCGCGTTCTCGAAATAGGGTGCCAGCTCGCGCACGCGCTGCACAGCGTTGTCGCTGGCCAGCAGGTCCATCGAAGCCACGCCCGCCGCACACGCCACTGGGTGGGCCGAGTAGGTGTAGCCGTGTGGGAACTCCAGCATGTAGTCGGGGCCGCCCTGCGCCATGAAGGTGTCGTAGATCTCTTGCTTGGCCACCACGCCGCCCAGCGGCTGAGCGCCGTTGGTGACCTGCTTGGCGAAGTTGAGGATGTCGGGCGTGACGCCAAAGGCTTCGGCACCGGTCCAGGCGCCCGAGCGCCCGAAGCCGCTGATGACCTCGTCAAAAATCAGCAGGATGTTGTTTGCGGTGCAAATCTCGCGCAGGCGCTGCAGGTAGCCCACCGGCGGGATGACCACACCGGCCGAGCCGGAGAAGGGCTCGACGATGACGGCCGCGATGTTGGAGGCGTCGTGCAGGGCGATGAGGTCCAGCAGGTGCTCGGCCAGCTCCGCCCCGGTGGGCGGCATGCCCTTGAAAAAGCTGCCGTTGGCCGGCTGCGTGTGGGGCAGGTGATCGGCCTCCACGCCTTGGCCAAACAGCTTGCGGTTGGCCACGATGCCACCCACCGAGATGCCGCCGAAGTTCACACCGTGGTAGCCCTTGACGCGGCCGATCAGGCGGGTTTTGCTGGCCTGACCTTTGGCGCGCCAGTAGGCGCGGGCCATTTTGAGCGAGGTGTCGGCCGACTCCGAACCCGAGCCGGTGAAGAACACGCGGTTGAGGCCAGCCGGCATGCGCTCCACAATTTTGTTGGCCAGCTCGAAGGACAGCGGGTGGCCAAACTGGAAGGCGGGGCAATAGTCCAGCGTGGCCACTTGCCGGCTCACCGCTTCGGTGATTTCTTTGCGGCCGTGACCCAGGCCGCTGCACCACAGGCCCGACAGGCCGTCGAAGATCTGGCGGCCGTCGTGGCTGGTGAAGTAGACGCCTTGGGCGCCCACGATCAGGCGCGGATCGGCCTTGAATTGGCGGTTGCCGGTGTAGGGCATCCAGTGGGCGGCGAGCCATTCGGCGTCGGTGCGGGCAGCTGGGGTCAAGCGTTGGCTGTCGGTCATGTCCATGGAGAGCTCCGGTTGGGGAATGGGGCGATTCTGGGCAGCCGTGTTAGTCTTGAAAATGACAACTTATCTCAGCTTGGTTGAAGTTTCATGCAAGTAAAGAACGTGGCAAGCATCGGGCAATTGAGCGACGCCGACCTGCGCCTGTTGCGGGTGTTCAAGGCCGTGGTGGACTGCGGCGGCATGGCGGCGGCCGAGCTGGAGCTCAACTTGGCCATGTCCACCATCAGCCGCCACGTGAAGGACTTGGAAACGCGCTTGGGCCTGGTCTTGTGCCGACGCGGGCGGGCGGGCTTTGCGCTCACACCCGAAGGCGAGCAGATCTGCGCCGCCACCGAACAGTTGCTGGCCGCCACCGACGCCTTTCGCAGCAGCCTGCACGACGTGCACCGGCGCCTGGCCGGTGACCTGCACGTGGCGGTGTTCGAAAAAACCGTGAGCAACCCGCAGGCCCACATCGCGCAGGCGGTGGCGGCCTTCCGCCAGCAGGCGCCACAGGTGACGCTGCACATGCACGTGGGCACCATCGCCATGATCGAGCGTGGGGTGATTGACGGCCAGTACCACCTGGGCATCATCCCCGAGCACCGGCGCTCCGACAGCCTGGCCTACGACGCGCTCTTCAACGAAACCATGTACCTGTACGCCGGCCGGGGGCATCCGTGGTTCGACGACAGCACCGCTCGCCACGGCTGGGCCGATCTGCGGCGACAGGACCTGGCCGCGCTGGGCTACCACTCGCCCAACATGGCGCTCGCCCATGAGCGCCGGCTGGAGCGCGCTGCGACCGCCAGCGACCAAGAGGCCGTGGCCACGCTGGTGCTCTCAGGCGCCTATGTGGGCTTCCTGCCCGACCACTACGCGCAGGCCTTTGTGGATGCCGGCCGCATGCGTGCGGTGGCGCCGCGCACGCTGTTTTACCGCTGCAGCTTTGCCAGCATCTGCCGGCGGGCGCCCGCGCCTTTGCGGGTGGCCGACACCTTTCGGCAGGCCTTGTTGCAAGCCCACCGTTGAAGCCCTTGCTTCACCAGCGCAGGCCGCTGGCCCAGCCCACGTAGGGCTTGGGCAGGGGTGGCGCGTAGTCGCCGTGTTTGCTGGTGCGCAGGCCCAGGCCCACCAGCGCCTCGGCAAATTTCACCGCCACCGCCACCCCGTCGATCACCGGCACGCCCAGGCGTTGGCTCAGGGTGGCGCACAGCGGCGCCATGCCGGCGCAGCCCAGCACAATGGCGCCGCTGCGGTCGCGTGCCAGCGCTTCGCGGGCGGCGTCTTCAATCTGCTGCAGGGTCTCAACGCCACAGCCCTCCAGGTCCAGCACCGGGATGTCGGTGCCGTGCACGCCCCGGCAGTGCTGGTCGGCGCCGTAACGCTGCAACAGGCGCTCGGCCATGATGCAGGTGCGCGTCATGGTGGTGACCACCGAAAAGCCGGTGGCCAACATGCCAGCCGCGTGAAAGGCCGCTTCCGCGATGCCCAACACAGGCGCGTCGGTGGCTTCGCGTGCAGCCTCCAGGCCGGGGTCGCCAAAACAGGCGATCACCACCGCGTCGGGCCGCCACGCTGCCGCCAGCCGCACCTGTTCCGCCACGCCGGCGGCCGCGAAGGTTTCGTCGTAATGCGACTCGATGGACACCGGCCCGAAACTGGGCTGAACTGCCACGATCTCGGTGCCGAGTGACGCCACAGCGCGTGCCGCTTCGGCGATCGCATCGGTCATCGCTTGGGTGGTGTTGGGGTTGATCAGCAGCAGTTTCATGGGTGGGGCTTTTTCCGGCCGGTGGTGGATGACCCGGGTTTTGCACGTGCCGTGCCAGC
>DASUIK010000349.1:0-2254 GCA_036279795.1 Burkholderiaceae bacterium
GGACCACTGAAAAATGGACATCCGCAAAACGGGGCTGATCGCCCTCATCGCCGCCGTGCCGCTGATCGCGGTGCTGCCGCTGCCTGATTTCTGGATCACGCAGCTCAACTACATCGGCCTGTACAGCCTCACCTCGCTGGGCCTGGTGCTGCTCACCGGCATCGGTGGCCTTACCTCCTTCGGGCAGGCGGCGTTCGTGGGCATTGGCGCTTACACCACCGCCTGGTTCACGCTCAACCTGGGCTATTCGCCATGGGTCACGCTGTTCATCGGGCTGGCTTTCACCGCCATCAGCGCGCTGGTGGTGGGTGTCATCACGCTGCGCATGTCGGGCCACTACCTGCCGCTGGCAACCATCGCCTGGGGTCTGTCGCTGTACTACACCATGGGCAACCTGGACGCGCTGGGCAAGTACGACGGCCTGCTGGGCATCAAGAGCCTGTCCATCGCCGGTTTCGACATCGGCCAGGGCCGCGCCTTTTTTGTGCTGACCTGGGCCATCTTGCTGATGCTTGCCTTTGCGCTGCTCCACCTGCTGGACTCGCGTGCCGGCCGCGCCATCCGTGCCATGAAAGGCGGCTCGCAAATGGCCGAGGCCATGGGCATCAGTACATTCCGCTACAAGGTCACCATCTTTGTGCTGGCGGCTTTGTTTGCGTCGGTGGCCGGGTGGTTGCTGGCGCACTTCCAGCGCACGGTCAACCCCTCGGCCTTTGGCCTCAAGATGGGCATCGAGTACCTGTTCATGGCGGTGCTGGGCGGTGTGGGTCACGTGTGGGGTGCCATCGCCGGTGCCGGCCTCATCAAATTGCTGGACGACCAGTTGCAGGTGCTGCTGCCCAAGCTCATTGGCACCAGCGGCAGCTACGAAGTCATCGTGTTCGGCATCGCCATGGTGCTGGTGCTCAAGTACCTGCCGGATGGCCTGTGGTCCCTGGTGGAGCGCAAGCTGCCGCGCAAACAGCGCAAGGTGGATTGGGCCAACGCCGCCGCCCTGCCCGAGCGCAGCAAGCCCGCTGCTGGCGAAGTGGTGCTGGACGTGCAAGCCATACGCAAGCAATTCGGTGGTCTCACCGCCGTGAACGACATCAGCTTCCAAATCCAGGCCGGGCAGATCGTGGGCCTGATTGGCCCGAACGGCGCGGGCAAGTCCACCACCTTCAACCTCATCACCGGCGTGCTGGGCATGACCAGCGGCCAAGTGGTCTTCCGGGGCCAGGCGGTGGGCGGAAAGCCCTCGCGCGAAATCTCGCGCTTGGGCATGGCCCGCACCTTTCAGCACGTGAAGATGATTGCCGACATGACGGTGCTGGAAAACGTGGCACTGGGCGCCCACACCCGGGGCAGCAAAGGCGTGTTGCCCGCCATGTTGCGCACCAACCGAGCCGAGGAGCAGCGGCTGTTCCGCGAGGCCCAGCGCCAGCTGGAACGTATTGGCATGGGTGCCTACCTGCACGAACAGGCCGGTAACCTGGCCATGGGGCCACAGCGCCTGATGGAAATCGCGCGCGCCCTTTGCGCCGACCCCGCCCTGCTGCTGCTGGACGAACCCGCCGCCGGCCTGCGCCACAAAGAGAAGCAGGCCTTGGCCGACGTGCTGCGCCAACTGCAGCGCGAAGGCGTGAGCATCTTGCTGGTGGAGCACGACATGGACCTGGTGATGCAGGTCTGCGACCACCTGGTGGTGATGGAGTTTGGCACCCTGCTGACCCAGGGCACGCCTGCCCACGTCCAACAAGACCCCAAGGTCCGCGCGGCCTACCTCGGCACGGAACATTGACATGAGCACCCCCCTTCTTCGCATCCAGCAGTTGCGCGCCGGTTATGGACGCGCCGAGGTGCTGCATGGCATCGACCTGCACGCCGACAAAGGCAGTGTCATCACCGTGATCGGCCCCAACGGGGCCGGCAAATCCACCCTGCTCAACAGCATGATGGGCTTGCTGCCGTCCAAAGGCCTGGTCGAGTACCAGGGCGAGGACATCGGCACCCTCACCCTGGAAGAACGGGTCATGCGCGGCATCGCGTTGGTACCCGAAAAACGCGAGCTGTTCGGCACCATGCCTGTGGAAGACAACCTGGTGCTCGGTGGCTACCGTCAGATGCGCCTGGGCAACGCCCAGTGGCGTTCGCGCCTGGACGATGTGTACGCCCTGTTCCCGCGCCTGAAAGAGCGCCGCACCCAGCTGGCCGGCACGCTCTCGGGCGGCGAGCGCCAGATGCTGGCCGTGGGCCGCTCGCTCATGTCGGGTCC
>DASUIK010000350.1:0-6463 GCA_036279795.1 Burkholderiaceae bacterium
GTGGCTTGGGCGGCATGGGCTGCGTCCAGCGTGCGCGGCGCCGTTTTGCCGCGCGCGGCCTTGTAGAGCATGGCGGCAGCCGTGAGCAGCAGGGCCACGCCCAGGGCGGTGGTCATGACCGTCTGCACGTGGGGGTTGGCGGGGCCCACGGTGTGCAGCACCCACAGGGTGGCCAACGCGGCCGGGATGCTGCCCGCGCAGAGCTGACCCACCACGCGCCAAGGCACCAGGCGCTGGCGAGCCAGGCTCAGGGTGCCGCCTGCCTTGGTGAAGGCCGCGAACAGCAGGTCGGTGCCAACGGCGAGGTAGGGCTTGACGCCAAAAAAGAAGATCAGGATGGGCGTCATCAGCGAACCGCCGCCCACGCCGGTGAGGCCAACGACGAGGCCCACAAAAAAACCGGCGAAAACAAAGGCGAGTTCGTGCATGGGGACGGACTGTAAAAGCCCGTCTACATATCTCAAACTATCTTTTTGTGATGGCGGTATTGCTTCGGGTTATTAAGCGTTTTGCTGGCGCTTCATGCGTCGCCAGAGGAAGCGCGCGGGGTCCAGTGTGGCCCAGAGATCGGCTTCCAGGTCGCCGGGGCGGCCCAGGGCTTGCGCCACCAACCGCTCCGCGCACAGCGAGGCAAGGGTCAGCCCCCGGGAGCCGAGCGCGCACAGCGTGAACAGGCCGGCCACGCGCGGCAGTTCATCGAGCCGGGGTTTGCGTCGGTGGAAGGGAGGGCGCCCCAGCAATGCTTCGATGGCTGCCACATCGGGCAGTGTGCCCGCCAGCGGCAGCCGGTCGAGTGAGGCGCAGCGCACGCCCGCCCAGCCACGCAACTCGCCGTTGGCCGCTTGTTCGCGCATGCGCTGGGCGGCTGGTGGGTGCAGGGCGGCCAGGCTGGTCAGGTTGCGCGCGTGGGCGGCCTCGGTCACGTCGGTGTTGTCCAGACCACGGTCGTAGGTAGAGCCCATGGCCCACAAAGGCAGGGCGCCCTCTTCTTCGTAGCAGGGCACATAGACACCGTCCTGGCGTTGCGGGCGCGCGGCATCGGCTGGCCCGCTCAAGGGGCCAAAACTCAGTTGGCCCTTCACCGGTCGCAGGGGCAGGTCGGCATCGCTTAGGCCGAGCGGGTTGGCCAGCAGCGGCAGGCTGCCGAAGGCCGCTGCGATGAACACCAGCTGCACTTGGGCGATGGTGTGGCTGTCTGGCCCCAGCACCTGCCAGTCGTCACCCTTGCGTTGCAGAGCGGTTGCCGGGGTGTTCCAGAGGGTTCGCAGGTGGCCGCAGGCAACCCCTTCGTCGTGCCAGGCTTGCACCAGCGCGCCAGGGCGCACCAAGCACGCCGGATGGCGCCCCGCGTCGTGGCCGCGGTTGTCCACTTCGGTGGGCCACCAGCCGCGCCCGGGTGGCAACAGGCGCTGCAGTTCGGCGCGTGTGTGGGCCATGCCGAGCGTGGTCAGGCGCGACAGCGGGGTGGGCTGGGCGGTGACGTGCGGGCTGAGCATGCCCACAGGCAGCGCCGATGCCGCCGCCGCCGGGCCAGCGGCGGCGTCCAGCCAGGTCACTTGCGCGCCTGCTTGGCAAAGTGAGCGCACCAGTGCCGCGCCGGCCAAGCCGGCGCCCACCACAAGGGCCTTGGTCACTTCAAAAAAAAGGCTGGCGGATCAGGCGCTGGGAGGCACAAAACCGGCCGCAGCGTCGGCGCCTTCGCCGAAGAAGTGTTTCTCCATCTGGCGCGCCAGGTACTGGCGGGCGCGTGCATCGGCCAGGTTCAGGCGGTTTTCGTTGAGCAGCATGGTCTGGTGCTTGAGCCAGCCTTGCCAGGCCTCTTTGCTGACGCTTTCATAAATGCGCTTGCCGAGTTCACCTGGGTAGGGCGGGAAATCGAGACCTTCGGCTTCCTTGCCGAGCTTGATGCAGTTGACGGTGCGTGCCATGAGGGGATCCTTGGGAATGCGAAGTGGCGAGACTGTAGCAAGCTTTGGATGGCCCTTGGCCACCATGGGTGGCACCATCGGCTGCGGTTGGAACTTTTGTGCGCTGCGGTGGCTCAGGAAGGCAGGCTCGGCCAGCATGGTCACGCCTTGCACGACAATGTGGGCCCAGGCGCCTGCCCCGTCTTTTGTGTGTTTTGTCCTGAGGAATGAGTTTTGTCCACCGCTTTGCCCACCTACCACCCCGGTTTGTTTGAACGCCTGGGCCAACACCCCCGCCGGGTGCTCGCCGTCATCGCTTTGGGTGCGATCGCTTTGTTGGCGTTTGGTCTCTACCTGCAGCACGTGGTGGGCCTGGAGCCCTGCCCGATGTGCATCGTGCAGCGTTACGCTCTGGTGCTGGTGGCCATGGTGGCGGGCCTGGCGGCATTCGTGCCTGGTCGCAAGGCCGCGTTGGGTGCCAGTGGTTTGGTGGTGCTCATCGCCGGGTTCGGCGCTTTTGTGGCTGCACGGCAGAGCTTTTTGCAGTGGAACCCGCCCGAAATCGTCACCTGCGGGCGCGACTTCTACGGGATGATCGAAACTTTCCCGCTCAAGCGCGCGATTCCCATGATCTTCAAGGGCGGTGGTGACTGCGCCGCCATCGACTGGACCTTCCTCGGCCTGACGATCGCCAACTGGTCCTTCCTCAACTTCATACTGATCATGGCCTTGTGCCTGGGGGTGCTGCTGGGCGCCTGGCGCGCCCGCCGCTGATGCGGGTGGGCGCTCTTTCTGAAGAAATCAGCGCATTTACGGGCACTGAGGCCGATACGCAGGAGCGTAAGCGACCCAGCAGCGCATCTCAAAGGATGGCGTTGCCCGGGTGTTCCCCACGCTCGTAGACCACGTGGGCACGGCCCACGATCAAGGTGTCCAGCGGGCCAATGTGGTCGGCGTCCTTGTTGGTGTAGGGCAGTTTTTGCAGCACGTAGCGCATGGCGTTGAGGCGTGCACGCTTCTTGCAGTCGCTCTTGATCACGGTCCAGGGCGCGTCGGCGGTGTCGGTCTCGAAGAACATGGCCTCCTTGGCCTCGGTGTAGTCCTCCCACTTGTCCAGCGAAGCCATGTCGATGGGACTGAGCTTCCATTGTTTGAGCGGGTGGGTCTGGCGTTCTTGGAAGCGCCGACGCTGTTCCTCGCGGCTCACGGAGAACCAGAACTTGATCAGGAACACACCGCTGCGCACCAATTGGCGCTCGAACTGTGGTGCCTGGCGCATGAACTCCTGGTACTCCTCCGGCTGGCAGAAGCCCATCACACGCTCCACGCCGGCGCGGTTGTACCAGCTGCGGTCGAACAGCACGATTTCACCCGCCGTGGGCAGGTGCTGCACATAGCGTTGGAAGTACCACTGCCCGCGTTCGACCTCGGTGGGCTTCTCCAGCGCCACCACCCGCGCGCCTCGCGGGTTGAGGTGTTCCATGAAACGCTTGATGGTGCCGCCCTTGCCAGCAGCGTCGCGCCCTTCAAACAGAATGACCACGCGCTGCCCGGTCTCCTTGACCCAGGCCTGCAGCTTCAGCAGCTCCACCTGCAACTGGTACTTCTGCGCTTCGTAGGTCTTGCGCGAGAGCAGGTGTTTGTAGGGGTAGCCGCCCTTGCGCCAGTCAGAGGCCAACACTTCGTCGGGATCCATTTCGTGGACAGGCTGCCGCTGCCTGAGCATGTCTTCGCGCAGCAGTTTGCGCAAGGCGCGTGCGTCATCCGGTGAAGCGCCTTCCAGTAGGGTGCGCAGGTCGCGGGCCTGCTGCTTGGCGTCGCTGGCGCGGGCCATCACGTCGCGCGCGGCGGCCAGTTGCGCCTGCTGGCGGGCATCCACCACCTCGTTCACCGTGGCGCGGGCGATGGCCTGGGGCGCCGTTCCGGGCACCACGTCACCTGATCGAGTGCGGCGTGGCCGGGCAGGGCGGCGGGTGGGTGCAACGGTGTTGTTGTGGGAGCTGGCGCTGGGGGGCGGGCTGGCGCGTTCGGTCATGGATGTGTCATCCCAGTGGCATGTGAATGTCACAGTATCAAAGCGGACCCCCCGCGCCCGCCTTGACGCACATCAAGCCGGTGAAGCGACACCCTCAGAGCTTTTTGACCAGCACCTGTGACCTGCGGTCCCAGTTGTACTTGCGCTTGCGAGCGTCAGGCAGCCAGTCGGGGTCCACCTGCTGGAAGCCGCGTTTGATGAACCAGTGCATGGTGCGGGTGGTCAGCACGAAGATGCTCTCCAGGCCCATGGAACGCGCGCGTTGTTCGATACGTTTGAGCAGCTTTTCGCCGTCGCCCTGGCCCTGGCTTTGTGGCGACACCGTGACCGCCGCCATTTCGGCGGTCTTGGCTTCGGGGTAGGGGTAGAGGGCGGCGCAGGCGAAGATCACGCCGTCGTGCTCGATGAGGGTGTAGTGCCCGATGTCGCGTTCGATCTCGGTGCGGTCGCGCTTGACCAGGGTGCCGTCTTTTTCAAACGGCTCGATCAGCTGCAGGATGCCGCCGACATCGTCCGGCGTGGCCTCGCGCACGCTTTCCAGTTTTTCGTCCACCACCATGGTGCCGATGCCGTCGTGCACGTACACCTCCAGCAGCAGCGAGCCGTCCACCGCAAACGGGATGATGTGGCTGCGCTCCACGCCGGCCTTGCAGGCGCGCACGCAGTGCTGCAGGTAGAACACCGTGTCGGTGGGCTTTTGGCCTTGCGGCGAGTTCGCCAGGATCATTTCGGCCTGCGCCAGCGGCAGTTCGGTGTCGATGGGGTTGTCGTCGCTTTCGGGCTCGTCAGGGCGCACACGGATGCCGGGCACCTCGGTGATGAAAATCAGTTTGTCGGCTTGCAGCGCGGTGGCCACCGACGTTGCGACTTCTTCCATGGTGAGGTTGAACGCCTCGCCCGTGGGTGAGAAGCCAAAGGGCGAGAGCAGCACCATGGCATCCATGTCCAGCGCGCGCGTGATGCCGGCCACGTCCACCTTGCGCACCAGGCCCGAGTGCTGGAAGTCCACGCCGTCCACGATGCCCACCGGCCGGGCGGTGATGAAGTTGCCCGAAATCACCCGCACCGTGGCCCCCGCCATGGGGGTGTTGGGCAAGCCCTGGCTGAAGGCGGCCTCGATTTCGTAGCGCAACTGGCCGGCGGCCTCCTGCGCACAGTCCAGCGCCACCGGGTCGGTGATGCGGATGCCGTGCGAATACTTGGCTTCGTGCCCCTTGGCGCGCAGTTGCTCGTTGACTTGCGGGCGGAAGCCATGCACCAGCACGATCTTCACACCCATGCTCTGGATCAATGCCAGGTCTTGCGCCAGGTTGGGCAGCTTGCCGGCGGCGATGGCCTCGCCACACACCCCCACCACAAAGGTCTGGTTGCGGAACTTGTGGATGTAGGGCGCCACCGAGCGGAACCAGGGCACAAAGGTGAAGTTGAAGACGGCGGACATGGGGTGGAAGGGGAATCGGAGGGCGGCGGATAATCGCGGGTTGCTCAATTTTCACTGATATTGCGTTTTGTCTTCCCTCCCATTCACCCTTGATTTTCCTGAGGCCTTGCCGGTCAGTGGCAAACGCCACGACATCGAGGCCGCTCTGCGCGCGCACCAGGTGGTCATCGTTTGTGGTGAAACCGGCTCGGGCAAGACCACGCAGCTGCCCAAGATCGCGCTGGCCATGGGGCGCGGTCGCTGCAACGCGCAGCCCGGTGAGAAACCGCGTCTGATCGGCCACACCCAGCCGCGGCGCATTGCGGCCAGTTCGGTGGCCAAACGCATTGCGGAGGAGTTGCAGACGCCGTTGGGCGAGGTGGTGGGCTACAAGGTGCGCTTCACCGACCGCCTGGGCAAAAACGCTTCGGTCAAGCTGATGACGGACGGCATTTTGCTGGCCGAGACGCAGACCGATCCGCTGCTGCAAGCCTACGACACGCTGATCATTGACGAGGCGCACGAGCGCTCGCTCAACATCGATTTTTTGCTGGGTTACCTCAAGCAAATCCTGCCGCGCCGGCCCGATCTGAAGATCGTCGTCACCTCGGCCACCATCGACGCCGACCGTTTTGCGCAGCACTTTGCCTCCAGCAAAGGCCCCGCGCCCGTCATCATGGTCAGCGGCCGGACCTTCCCGGTGGAATGCCGCTACCGGCCGTATGAAGAAAGCCGCGAGTACGACCTGAATGACGCCATTGCCGATGGCGTGGACGAGCTGTGGCACGACCCGCGCCAGAGTGGCGACATCCTGGTGTTCTTGCCCGGCGAGCGCGAAATCCGCGAGGCCGCCGACCACCTGCGAAAACACCTGTCGCACCAACCGGCGCTGCGCAACGCCGAGGTGCTGCCTTTGTTCGCCCGCTTGAGCCAGGCGGAACAGGACCGCGTGTTCGACGGCCACACCGGACGTCGCATCGTGCTGGCCACCAACGTGGCCGAAACCTCGCTCACCGTGCCCGGCATCCGCTATGTCATCGACGTGGGCACGGCGCGCGTCAAGCGCTACAGCCTGCGCAGCAAGGTGGAGCAGTTGCTGGT
>DASUIK010000351.1:0-17734 GCA_036279795.1 Burkholderiaceae bacterium
GTGGTGGAAGGCCACATGGGCTACAAGGACGGCAAGGAGAACGGCGTCACCGGCGTGGTCAACGCCAGCTGGCCGGGCGAGACCTGGAAGACCGGGGGTGCTGCCACCTGGCTGGGCGGCACCTACGATGCCAAGACCGGCCTGGCCTACTTCGGCACCGGCAACCCCGGCCCCTGGAACAGCCACGTGCGCAAGGGCGACAACCTCTACTCGGCCTCCACGGTGGCCATCGAGGTCAAGACCGGCCAGATCAAGTGGCACTACCAGAACACGCCCAACGATGGTTGGGACTACGACGGCGTGAACGAGTTCGTGACCTTCGACATGGACGGCAAGCGCATGGGTGCCAAGGCCGACCGCAACGGTTTCTTCTACGTCAACGACGCCACCACCGGCAAGCTGGTCAACGCCTTCCCCTTCGTGAAGAAAGTCACCTGGGCCACCGGCATCGACCTCAAGACCGGCCGCCCCAACTTCGTGGATGAGAACCGCCCCGGCGACCCGACCGCCGCCGGTGGCGACGGCGCCAAGGGCAAGTCGGTGTTCGCCGCACCCGGCTTCCTGGGCGGCAAAAACCAGATGCCCATGGCCTACAGCCCCAAGACCGGCCTGTTCTACGTGCCCACCAACGAATGGGGCATGGAGATCTGGAACGAGCCCATCACCTACAAGAAGGGCGCCGCCTTCCTGGGTGCGGGCTTCACCATCAAGCCGCTGTTCGACGACCACATCGGTTCGCTGCGCGCCATCGACCCCAAAACCGGCAAGGTGGCCTGGGAAGTCAAGAACGAGGCCCCGCTGTGGGGCGGTGTGCTGACCGCTGGCGATCTGGTGTTCTGGGGCACGCCCGAGGGCTACCTCAAGGCCGCCGACGCCAAGACCGGCAAGGTGGTCTGGCAGTTCCAGACGGGCTCCGGCGTGGTCGCCCCGCCCATCACATGGACCGAAGGTGGCGAGCAGTACGTGAGCGTGGTCTCGGGCTGGGGTGGCGCTGTGCCGCTGTGGGGCGGTGAAGTGGCCAAGAAGGTCAACTTCCTCGAACAAGGCGGCTCGGTCTGGACCTTCAAGCTGATGAAGTGATGAAGCGCGCCACCCACCACTGGGTGGCGCTGGCCCTGGCCGGCGCCGCCCTCGCCCCCTGGGCGCGGGCCGGCGACGGCCCCTTCCTGAACACCACCACCGCCGTGGTGGAGGACGACGACGAACGGGTGTTCGAGTTCAGCACCCAGTACGTCCACCAACGCCAGCAACGCGGCTGGCGGACCCAACTGGGCTACAGCTTCTCACCCACGCTGAGCGCCGAAGTGGAGCTGGGCCGCGAGCGAGACACCGGCCAGGCCGGCAGCGAACGCGAACTGGGCCTGGGCTTGTGGCACGCCTGGCTGGACCCGGCCCGGGAAGGCTGGGGCCTGGCCTCCCAGTTCGAGCTCGAATGGTCGCGTGCCACCGGCTCGCCCTGGCAGCGACCCGCCGTCAGCGCGGTGATGGCCGCCTCCCTTCCCCTGTTCGACAACACCCTGTGGCTGCACGCCAACCTGGGCGCGCGCAACGCGCCCAGCGAGGAGGGCCGCCGCTGGGCCGGCCTGTGGTCGGTGGCGGCGCAGCACAAGCTGGCCCGTCGCACCGAGGCCTTCGCCGAACTCGGCGGCAGCAACCGCAGCGGCGAACGGCTGGCCCAGATCGGCCTGCGCCAGTGGCTGGTGCGCGAAAAAGTCGCCGCCGATATCGGGCTCGGTCGACGCCATGGCGAGGGCGAAGGCCAACGTTTCGTGGCCCTGCGCCTGTCCATTTTCGACATCTCTCCTTAACGCTTTCAGGTTACCCCATGCACGCGATTTCCACCTCCCTCCTGCTGTCCACCGCCCTGCTCTGTGGCGCCGGTGCCTGGGCACAAACCACCCCCTCGGCCGCCGACCTGGCCAAAGCCAGCGGCTGCTATTCCTGCCACGCCAACGGCGAAAAGGTCGTGGGCCCCGCCTTCGCGTCCATCGCCGAAAAGTACGCCGGTGACAAGGACGCTGCGGCCTCGCTGGCGCAATCCATCCAGAACGGCTCCAAGGGCAAATGGGGCCGCATCCCCATGCCGCCCCACGCCAGCCTGAGCGGTGCGGAACTGAAGGCGCTGTCGGGCTGGGTATTGACGGTCAAGCCCTGAACGCGGGCTCAGCGACCGACGTCCAGCCAATCGCAGCGCAACACGCCGCGCAGGTGCAGGTGCCGCCGCCAGCCGACGTACAGGCTGGGCGACAGAACGAGGCCCAGGCTCAGCGGCAAGGCCCAAGGCCACAGCAGCGCCGCCAGCGGCGTGCTGACGCAGCCCATCATCCAACAGGTCAGCACCATGTCCCAGGCGTGGTACTCGATGGGATGCTGGCTGCGGTGCGCCACCTGCCAGCGCTTGATGAGGGTGAGTTGGCTCAGCTTCATGGCGGGCCTTTCGCAAGGCGGGGCCACCATTCTTCTCCAATGCGGGCCGCAGCGCCAGAGGCTGACTTCGGAACCCCTCAGCGCACCCACTCTGCGCTGAGCAGGCCCCCGGTCAAGAACCCGGGCGGCACTTTTTCCTCGCGTTCGAACTTCACCAGGCCGTGGCCCTGGCAGTACCACTCGCGGCTGAGCAGGGGCACGTCGGTGAAGCCGTTGACCGGGTCGGTGTAGAGGTTGAGGCGCGCCTGCCCTTCCACCCGCAGGCAGGGCTGCAGGGTGTGGCCGTCGGCCAGGGTCACGCGTTCGTCCACCGCCGCGATGCGCCAGGTCATCAAAGCCTTGTGGGTGTGCTTGAGGTCACGCGGGTGTTCGTTGCGCCGCTGCAGCAGGTAGGGCACGGTGGGCGTGGTCCATTCGGTGCCCACCACGTAAGGCGCCTTGAGCACCCACAGGGGTTCAGCGTCTGCCGTGGGTTCGCTGTCGATGTCGGTGCGGGTGGCGATGCGGCGCACGCCCTGCCCATCGACCTTCAAGAAGTAGCTCACCCCGGCAGAGTGGTGGCGCACGGCCAGACGCTCCTCCTGAAACACCTCGGGCTCGGTGACACGCAAGATCCAGGTTTCGGGCTCGCGGGCTTCGTCGGTGGTGTAGCGCACGGCCAGGGTCTGCTCGGCACCGGGCCTCAGCGGAAACCAGGGGTTGCCGCCATCGCTGGGCGCGCAGGCCACCAGCAGCGGCAGCAGCGAAGCGCAGGCGATGCCCTTCATTTTTCGGGCAACTGCGCGCGCGGCAGGTCGCTGAGTTTGATTTGCAGGCGGTCGTTGCCGGCGGGGCGCAGCCAGGCAAAGCCCCCAGGGCCACGCAGGGGCTCGGTGCTGCCCATCTGGGTGTTGCCGTCGCGGGCCTTTTTGATGCCGTCGCCCAAGATGCGGTGCAGGTCTTTTTCGTAGGGCAGGCGCACGGCGCGTGGCATGTCCAGCGGCTGGTTGTCCTTCATGGGGTTGACCCAGATGTAGATGGCGCCAGGGTGCTGGCGGGCCGGGCTGGGTTCGTCGAACACGGCCGACAGCAGCACGAAGCGACGCGGCAGTTCGTCGTCGCTGGGCCAGCCCGAGATGCCTTGCAGCGCCTGGTGGCTGAAAGCGTAGAAGCCGCTGACCAGCAGCACACCCACCGCCTTGACCGTCCAGTGCCAGCGCGTGGCCAGGCACAGGCACAACAACAAAAAGGCCAGCAGCGCATAGACGATGGCCAGCAAAAGGAGTTGGGACGAGACAGCAGGGATCATGGGCAGGTGCTCACAGACCGGTGCGCTGCACGATGGTGAGCGGGCGGGTGTTGAGGTCGGTCACGCGGCCGCTGGCATCGAGCGTGAAGCGCACCAGGGTGCGTTCATCGCCCTTGCGCGGGATCTGCACCGTGCCGGTGTAGACGATCTCGGCCTGGGGGTTGATCTTGACCACGGTGGCGCTCACATCCACCGGCAGCTTATCCACGCTCTCGTAGTAGTGGGCGTTGACCACGTACTCGCCGGGAACCACACCACGCAGGGTGACGATCTCCTGGCGGTAGGGGCTGCTGATCTCGCGGCCATTGACGATGAGGGTGTTGTTCTTGGCACCGCGATCGTCGCGGTCCAGGTGCAGCATGCCGGCGTCGCGCTGGCGGAACCACAACACCTTGCCGCTGGGTTCCATCACCCAGGCGTCGATGTCGTTGGGGTTGTGGTCGGGCCAGGACACGGTGACCATGAACTCGGCCTTGGCTGGGATGTCGCCGGCCTTGCGGGCCATCGGGTTGAACGACAACATGGCCACGACGAAACAGAACACGAAGGCGATCAGCATGTTGAACAACATGTCGTAGAACGGGTCGGTCTCGGTATCCCGCGCGCGGCGGCCCATGGCCATCAGGGCAGCTCCGGTGTCGCCTCGGCAGCCCGCAACGTGTCGGCCACCAGAGCGTCGGCAAACCGGTCCAGGCGCATGAGCTGCAGGCCCAGCAGGATGTTGCCGGCCAGCCCGGTCATGGTGGTCAGCAGGGCGATGCCCAGGCCGCCGGTGAGGCTCTTGAGCAGGCGGGCCGACTGGCTGGGATCGAAGCCGTCCATCTGCCCCAGCTGCAGGGCCAGGATGGAAAAGCCGATCACCTTGCCCAGCAGCCCGAGCTTGAGCTGTATGCCGTTGAGCCACCAGGCCATCTCGTGAGGACCGTGGGCCCACTCGCCCAGCAGTTGCTGCCAGGTGGCGCGGTCGGCGCCTGGGCGGGTGCAGCCGCGCAGCAGGTCGCCGCTCCAGCTGCCGGGTGGTGGCACCCGGGCAGGGTCGGCCAGGTGGCGGTCGAGCTGCTGGCGCTCTTGGCCCAGACGCCAGGCGCGCCGGCCCACCCACAGCGAGCAGCCCACGAACAGCAGCACGATGACGACGGTGAGGCCGGTGGGATCGGCCTCCACCAAGCGCTGCCACAGGCCCTGGCGCCACATCAACACGGCACCGAACCACAGCAGGCCCATGAAAGCCAGCCAGAGCAGGAACAGGCCGTGTTCGCCCCGTTCCACCGACAGGGGCGCGACACGCGCGCCGGGCAGGCGCCGCGCCAGCCAGGCGCCAAACATCCGGTGGTGGGCGGCGCTGCCGGTGGTCATGGCGTTCAACCCAGCGGGTGCAGCTCGCGCGAGGCCGCGTCGGTGCGGAACACGATAGGCTGTTCGCGCCGGCTGGGCGCCTGGCGCACCAGCTGCACCACCTTATCGTGGTGGGGCGACTTGCCGCACACAGGGTCGGCCTGGGTGGCGTCGCCGGTGATCTGGAAAGCCTGGCAGCGGCAGCCACCGAAGTCCTTGTGGCGTTCGTCGCAGTCGCGGCAGGGCGGCTTCATCCAGGCATCGCCCCGGTAGGTGTTGAAGGCGGTGCTGCGGGCCCAGATGTCGGCCAGCGGCGTGTCTTGCACCCGAGGCAATTGCAGGCCGGGCAGGTTGCGCGCGTTGTGGCAGGGCTGCGCCACGCCGTCGGGCGCAATGGCCAGGAAAACCGCGCCCCAGCCGTTCATGCAGGCCTTGGGGCGCTCTTCGAAGTAGTCGGGCACGACGAAGAGGATGCGGCAGCGGTTGTCAGGCTGCGCGCGGTAGCGTTGCACCACAGCCTCGGCCTCGCGCAACTGTTCAGCGGTGGGCAAAAGCTGGTCACGGTTGACCCAGGCCCAGCCGTAGTACTGGGTGTTGGCCAGCTCCAGGTACTCGGCGCCCAGGGCCTGCGCCATTTCGATGATCTTGTCCACGTGGGGCAGGTTGTGCCGGTGCAGCACGCAGTTCATGACCATGGGCCAGTCGTGCTGCTTGATCAGGCGTGCCACCTTCTGCTTGAGCTCGAAGGTTTTGGTGTGGCTGAGGAAGTCGTTGAGCTCGCGGGTCGAATCCTGGAAGGAGAGCTGGATGTGGTCCAGCCCGGCGTCCTTCAGGCGGCGCGCGCGCGCTTCGTTGAAGCCCACGCCCGAGGTGATGAGGTTGGTGTAGTAGCCCATGGCGCGGGCCTCTTGCACCAGCTCTTCGAGGTCGTCACGCAACAGCGGCTCGCCACCCGAAAAACCCAACTGGGTGGCGCCCAGGGCACGCGCCTGGCGCATCACGTCCACCCACTGCGCGGTGCTCATTTCGGCTTGCAGGCGTGCGTGCTGCGTGGGGTTGTAGCAAAACACGCAGTGCAGCGGGCAGCGGTAAGTCAGCTCAGCCAACAGCCACAGCGGTGGCGACACCGTGGGCATCACCTCGGCCGACACCAGGGGCTCAGGCGATCCAGCCACGGCGCTGCCCCTCCAGCAACAAATCGCTCACCTGCGGGCCCAGGCCGGTGGCAGAAAACTGGGCCTCCAGCTCGGCCACGATCTCGTCCACGCTGCGCTGGCCGTCGCAACGTCGCAGTATCTCGGCCGCGCTTTCGTTGAGCTTGACCATGCCCTCCGGGTAGAGCAGCACCCAGGCCGTTTGCACCGGCTCGTACTGCAGGCGGAACAGGCGCGCCAGGCGCGGGCGCTCGGGCAGCGGCGTGCTCATTGCGAGGCCTTTTCAATGGCGTCCAGCATGGTCCACAGGATGTCGAGCTTGAACTGCAGGATGTCCAGTGCGCGGGTCTGCTCGGCGCGGGTGGTGAAGTGGTCCAGCGTGACGCGCAAACCGTGCTCGACGTCGCGGCTGGCCAGCGGGATGCGGCTGCGGAAGTAGCTCAAACCGTCTGCCTCGATCCATGGGTAATGCAGCGGCCAAGTGGCCAGTCGGTCCTTGTGGATCTGCGGCGCGAACATCTCGGTGAGCGACGAGCACACCGCCTCCTGCCAGGGCGCGCGGGCGGCGAAGTTGACGTAGGCGTCGCAAGCAAAACGCACCGCCGGCACCACACCTTGCAGCGACCAGAGGTCGTCGCGCGCAATGCCCACCGCCTCGCCCAAGCGCGTCCAGGCCTCGATGCCACCAGCGGCGCTGCCTTCGTAGTTGCCGTAGCCGTCGTGATCGAGGATGCGCTCGACCCACAGGCGGCGCTCGGCGCGGTCGGGCATGTTGGCCAGGATGGCAGCGTCCTTGCGCGGGATGCAGATCTGGTAATAGAAGCGGTTGGCCACCCAGCAGCGGATTTCGTCGGGCGTGCAGCCCCCGCTGTTCATGCGCACGTTGAAGGGGTGATGGATGTGATAGGCCTTGCCCTTGGCGCGCAGGTGCTGTTCGAACTCGTCGCGGTGCCATGGTGCGGCCACGGTGTCCAGGGGGTGGGTTTGAGCGATGTCCATGGCGTGTGCGCTGAGGTGTTCGGGAATGGAACAGTGAAGGGGTGATGCCCCTCAGATCGCGATTTCCATGCCATCGAAGGCGACTTCGATGCCGTGTGCCGTCAGCTCGGCGCGCTCGACCGAATCGTCACGCAGGATGGGGTTGGTGTTGTTGATGTGGATGAGCACCTTGCGCACACCGGCGGGCAGGCGGTCCAGCTGCTCCACCATGCCACCGGGCCCGCTCTGCGGCAGGTGGCCCATCTCGGCCGCCCGCTTCTTCGACAAGCCCATGCGGATCATCTCGTCCTCGGTCCAGAAGGTGCCGTCCACCAACACCACGTCACAGCCGCCCATGGTGGCCAGCACCTCATCGCTGACCTCGCCCAGGCCGGGTGCGTAAAACAGGCGCCGACCGGTCTGCGGGTTGACCAGCACCAGGCCAATGTTGTCGCCCCGGCGCGGTCGCTCGCGGTAGGGCGAGTACGGCGGTGGCTTGGACGGCAGCGCCTGCGCCAGCACGCTGACACCGGGCAGGCCCGGCACGGCCTGGGGCACGTCCAACGCCAGCGGCAGAGGGGCCACGCCGCAGTAGTGCGACAGCACCCGCGTGAGCGGTAGGCCCTCGCCGATGTCGGACAGCACCTCTGGCGTGGCCATCAGCGGCAGCGGCGTGTTGCGCTCGCGCAGCATGAGCAAGCCCGTCACGTGGTCGATCTGCGCGTCCATCAACAACACGGCGGCGATGCCGCTGTCGCGGATGGCGCGCGCCGGCTGCAGCGCGGGCGCGGCGCGCAGCTGGGTCAGCACGTCGGGCGAAGCGTTGACCAGCAGCCAGTCCACCCCATTGGCCGACACGGCGATGGACGACTGCGTGCGCGCGGTGGCGCGGATGCTGCCCCGGCGCAGGCCATCGCAGTTGGGGCAGTTGCAGTTCCACTGCGGAAAACCGCCACCGGCGGCCGAACCCAGGACACGGACCAGCATGTGCGTGCAAGCTCCATCAGGAAGAAAAAAGGCGCACGTGTGCAACACCCGTGCGCCGGTACAAACGCGCCGCTGGGATCAGCGGTTGGCGATGTACATGGTGATTTCAAAACCGAAGCGCATGTCGGTGAAGGCAGGGGTGGTCCATTGCATGGTTTGTCTCCGATGTGGGTTGGCACAGAATGTGTCTGCTCCCCAAGGCATGTGTTCCACACCCCGGTTTGCGAGGGGTTCAAAGCAATATCGATGCCATGGCCCTGCCCCGTTCTCTGCCCCCGCCGCCACGCCGGCCCACGCGCCCCACCCCAGCCTGGCCGGCCCCGCAGCGGCTGGCGGTGGGCAGGGGCGCGCGCCTGGCCTGGCGCGAGGTGGGCAGCGGCCAGGGCACCCCCTGGCTGGTGCTGCACGGTGGCCCCGGCAGCGGCAGCAACGCGGCCTTGCTGGCGCCGTTTGACCTGAACTCGCAGCGCGTGGTCCTGCCCGACCAGCGCGGCGCCGGCGCTTCCACGCCCCGGGGCGGCCTCAATGGCAACACCACGGGCCAGCTGGTGGCCGACCTGGAGCGCCTGCGCCAGCACCTGGGCGTGGAAGGCTGGCATGTGCTGGCCGGCTCCTGGGGCACGGTGCTGGCCCTGGCTTATGCGCAGCGGCATCCGGCGCGGGTTGCCTCGCTGGTGCTGCGGGGCGGATTTGCCCTGAGCCGGCGGGAGATCGACGGCCTGCTGGCCCAGGCCATGCCCCGGGTGTGCCACGCGAGCCGCGTGCCGGTACGCGCCCGGCTGTCACAGGTGATGCAATTTGGAACACTGGCTGTTGCAACACCTCAGGTGCGCGCCTGGCAGCGGGCGGAACAATCCGCCGTACTGCGCGGGCAACGCCGGGCCTGGCGACACACCCCCAGCGGCCCGGCGCGCAACGCCGCCCGCCGCCTCTGGACAAGGAGCCGGCGCCAGCACCGCCACACGCTGGCCAGCCAACACGCGCCCCGGCGCTCACGGGGCGACCAGGCCCAGGCCATCAAATTCCACATCCAGGCGCGCTACCTGGCGCGGCGCGGCTTCACGCGCCCGGGCCAGTTGGAGCAGACCGTGCGCGAACTCGCCCAGCGTGGCGTGCCGGTGGACTGGGTGCACGGCCGCTTCGACGCGGTGTGCCCGCCGGCCAACAGCCGGCGCTGGCTGGCCCTGGGGCAGGCCACCGCACGCGAAGCCGGCACCCGCCCACCCCGCGCCCACTGGCCCCTGGCCGGCCACCTGGGCAGCGAACCCGCGCTGCTGAACGTGCTGCGCACCGTGGTGCGACCATGACCCGCTGGTTGCGTGCCTTGTGTGCTGTGGTGGGCATGCTGGCACTGGCCGCCTGCGCCAGCCCCTCGCCACCGTGCGACGCCCTCGAGCCCGTGCCCTGGCGCGCGGTGGCGCCCGGCGTGTGGGTGTGGGAGCCGGCCTCCTCCGCCGACATCGCTCCCTCGAACCAGGGCCACGTGGCCCCCACCAGCGTGCTCATCGACGCGGGCGAGGCCCTGGTGGTGGACCCCGGCCCCAGCCTGCGCCACGGCCAGCGCGTGAGGGCCTCGCTGGCCTGCCGTTTTGGCGCCCGCGTGCGCTGGGTGGTCAACACCCACGCCCACGCCGAACACGTGCTGGGCAATGCCGCCTTTGCCGACCCACAAGCCAGTGGCCAGCTCGACATCGTGGCCACGCCCGGCACGCTGGCCGGCATGCGCCAGCGCTGCGTGCAGTGCCTGGACCACCTCACCCACGCGGCAGGCGACCAAGCCCTGGCCGGCACCACCATCGTCTTGCCCAACCGAACGGTGGCCGACGGCGACGTGCTGACCGTCGGCCAACAGCGTGTGCAGATCCAGCGCGTCGCCAACGCCCACACCGAGGACGACCTGCTGCTGTGGCTGCCCCCACAGCGCGTGTTGTGGGCCGGCGGGCTGGTGTACGGCCAACGCCTGCCCGAGCTGGCCCAGGGCAGCCTGGTGGGCTGGCTGCGCGCGTTGGATGCGATGAGCGCACTGCAAGCCCAGGTGGTGATCGGCACGACCGTGTCCGCCAGCGAAGCGGGCCTGGTGCCCGCGCTGGCCGACACCCGGCGTTACTTCCAGGCCCTGCACGATGCCGTGTGGGCCGCCATGGAGCAAGGCCGCTACGCCAGCGAAGCCACAGCCATCGCCCTGCCTGAATTCGCCGGCTGGGCCGGCCACGCTGAGCGCCAGGGCTTCAACGTGTTGCGCGCCTGGCGCGAGCTGGAGCCGCTGTGGCTGGAGCTACCCCCAGACGTCGGGCGGTAACTGGTCCTTCTTGCGGTAGATGGTGTTGCGCGACACACCCAGGGCCTTGGCCGCCGCCGACACGTTGCCTTTGTGCTCGCGCAGCACCCGGGCCATGGCGGTCAGGGCCACATCTTGCAGGCTGCCGCCTTCGGTGTCGCGCGTGGGGAGGTTGGGCACGGCATCGGGGTAGGCAAAGGCGGCGTCTACGCTGGTGGCAATGCGGTCCACACGCACGCTGGTGGCTGGCACCACGGGGCGCAACTCGGTGAGGAAATCGTCGGGCAGGTGGATGCGCTGGATGACGCCGCTGGCGCCCACCATCACCACCGCCGTGCGCAGCAGGTTGTGCAATTGACGGAAGTTGCCGGGCCAGTGGTAGCCACGGAACAGGGCCATCACGTCTTCGGCGATGGTCACATGCTGCCCCTTGTCGCACAGGCTGGCCAGGATTTTGTTCACCACCAGGTCGAAGTCGGTGCGCTCGCGCAGCGCAGGCAGGCGCACCACCAGGCCGTTGAGGCGGTAGTAAAGGTCTTCGCGGAAGTCGCCGCGCGCGATCAGTTCCTTGAGGTTGCGGTGGGTGGCGCAGACCACAGCCACGTCGATGTCCACCTCACGGTGCGAACCCAGCGGGCTCACACGACGTTCCTGCAACACGCGCAGCAGGCGCGCCTGCAACTGTTTGGGCATGTCGCCGATTTCGTCGAGGAACAGGGTGCCGCCGTTGGCCTGCTGGATCTTGCCCATGGCGCCCTTTTTGCGCGCGCCGGTGAAGGCCCCTTCTTCGTAGCCGAACAGCTCGGACTCGATCAGCGTCTCGGGGATGGAAGCGCAGTTGACCGACACGAAGGGCTGGCCGGCGCGCGCCGAATCGCCATGCACGGCCTGGGCCAGCAGGTCTTTGCCGGTGCCGGTCTCGCCCAGGATCATGATGGGGATGTCGCGCCCCTGCACCATGCGCAGCTTCTGGATCACGGTGGCCACTTGTGCATCGCCAGTGTCGAGGTACTTGAGGGTGGACAGCCGGGGCTTGGCCGGCGCCGCAGGACGCACGGGCGCCATGGTGGGGGTGACCGGTGCTGCCGGCTCGCCATCGTGGCTGGGGGCCACGCCACTGGAGAGGCTGTTGAACCACTGGTTCGCCTGCTTGAACTTGAAGCGGCACCACACCGACACACCGTTGTGCAGGTAGAGCAGGTGGGGCTTGGGCATGCCGGTGCTGGACAGTTCGAACAGCTTGGACACCGGGATGCCGAACAGCGAGGAGAAGGTGTGGGTCTTGAGCGCGTTGAAGGACAGGCCGAGCTGGAACTGCGCGCTGCGGTTGGCCGACAGGAAACGCCCCTCGGGCGAGAACACCGCGATGCCCTCGACCAGGGTGCCCAGGAACTCGGAGCGGGTGTGGAAGTGGATGCGGATGGCCTTGGGGAAGATGTCGGCGAACATGTGGTTCTCGATCATCTGGGCCGACATGCGCACCAGGGCCATGGTGTGCTGGTGGAAGCTGCGGTAATCGCCCGTCACGTCGAGGGCGCCGATCACCTGGCCGAAGGGGTCGAAGATGGGCGTGCAGGAACAGGTGAGGAACTTGTTGGCCTCCAGGTAGTGCTGGCTGCCGTGCACGATGACCGCCTGCTCCTCCTTGAGCGCGGTGCCCACGGCGTTGGTGCCCTTGCTTTGCTCCGACCAGTCGAAGCCCGGCAGCAGGGCCACACGCGAGGCCTTTTCCACGAAGTCGGTGTCGCCCAATGAGTGCAACACCAAGCCCTTGGCCGAAGTCAACAACACCATGCTGTGGGTGTTGGCGATCTGCTCGAACAAGGTCTCCATCACCGGCGCGGCGTGCTGGTAAAGGAACTTGTTTTCGTCCACCGCTTCGTTGACCGCCGCGCGGCTCTGGGTGGAGAAATCGGGCTCATCCTTGGCCGACAAGCCATAAGCACGCGAACGCTGGTGCGACTCCTCAATCAGGGTGCGCTGACGCTCGCCCTGCCATTCGGCCAGCGGCGCGTTGTGATCGTTGGCTCTGGTGAGCGCGGCATCCCGCATGTTGTCTCCGGCATGGTCGGGCGCCAGAGGCCAGTCACCGTTGTCCCACGCCAGCGGCGGCAGTGCGAGTTCGGGGCAGGTCTCCTCGCCGTCTCTGTCTTGTGTCTCCATGGATTGTCCTTTGTTCTGTGACAGTGTTCAACCATCTAGCAAGACGCCGGCCACCGAAAAAACCCTAACAAAATCAATGATGAATCTGCGTTTGAGGCTTGCGGCAGAGGCCTTTGGTCTGGCGGTGTTCCGAGCGGTTGATCCGTTTTGGAACAGACAGCCGGCCACATCGGTGGGGTGTCAAGGGGCAGCGCCCAATGGCACGCTATTTGCCTTTTGGGTGGGGACCACACCGTCAGCAGGAGACAACATGACACCCCACCCCAGCCTCATCACCCGGGCGGCACGCGCCGCCGCGCTCTTGGCCGCTTCGTTGTGCCTGAGCGCCCCCGCCTTTGCCCACGGCGACGTGGTGCCCCAGGCCGTGGACACTCACACGCTGCCCCAACTGGGCCCCAAGTGGGTGGCCAGCAACCCCTACAAGGAAGGCGCGCCACGCACCGAAGCCTTGCGCATCGGCACCTCGGCCTACAACCAGAACTGCGCCCGCTGCCACGGGCTGGAGGCCATCTCTGGAGGCATCTCGCCCGACCTGCGCAAGCTCGACAGCGATTGCACCGGCCTGGCCGATCCAGCCAAGAAACAGGCCTGCTTCGCCGAGATGGACGAGTTCTACGCGGCCACCGTGCGGCGCGGCCGCGTGCGTGACGGGCGCGTTTACATGCCGCCGTTTGAAGGCACGCTGACGCAGGAAGCCGTGTGGGCCATCCGCACCTACCTCGAAACCCGGAGGGAGCCGTGAGCGCGCGCCACGCACCGTCGCGCCGCGCCTTCGTGGCGCTGGCGGCCGCCACGCTGGCCTGCCCGGCACTGCACGCGCAGACCGAACTCACCGATCTGGCCAAGATCCGCGCCAACGGAGCGCTCAAGGTGGCGGTCTACAAGGACAACGCGCCCTTCTCCGATGGCAAGGGCATCGACATGCACGGGCTGGACGTGGCCCTGGCACAGGCGCTGGCCGCGCAGCTGCAACTCAAGCTCGCGCTGCTGCCGTTTGATGCCGGCGAAAACATGGGCGACGACCTGCGCAACATGGTCTGGCGTGGCCATTACCTGGGCTACGGCCCGGCCGACGTGATGCTGCACGTGCCGGTCGACAAATACCTGATGCAGCAGAACCGCCAGGTGCTCATCCTCTCGCCGTACATGCGCCAGGTGCAGGTGCTGATGCACAACACACGCACCCTGCCTCAGGTGAGCGGCACCCAAGATCTGCTGGGCCACAAGCTCGCGGCCGAACGCGGCACCGGCACCGCGAGCGCTCTGATGGGCCAAAGCAATGGCCAGTTGCGCAACAACGTGGTGTTGTTCAACAGCGGCATCGAAGCGGCCACCGCCGTGCTGGAGGGCAAAGCCGAGGCGGCCTATGTGTTGCGCTCGCAGGCCGAAGCGGCCATGGCTGGCGCGCGCAGCTCCACCCCCGTGGCACTGAGCCCACTGCCCCTGCCTGGCGTGCCCGACAACGGCTGGCCGCTGGGGATGGCCATCAAGACCGACCACAAGGAACTGGGCCAGGCACTGGAGAAGGCCATGGCCGAACTGCGCGCCAGCGGCCAGTTGCTGGCCTTGTTTCAACAGCAAGGCATGACCTTGACGGCTCCCTGAGCATCGCCTGACCGACCCGCAACAGCACAGCGGCCCGCCTTGCGCGGGCCGTTGCCGTTTTTGGCCAGCCACGTGCGCCGCAAGCCCCTGTGCCGTTTTCGGACAGGTGTGCCGTTCCTCAACGTCACACGGCGCAGGTCGGTGTCGAGGCTTGCCGCCGTTACCTTATGAATCAATCACTTGCAGAACACGCCAACCGTGGCACGGATGTTGTGAAAGGGTAAGGGCCTGCACAGGACGGGCGATCCGAACCACCCACGAGAGACATCCATGATTTACGCAGCCCCAGGCGCCGACGGCGCAAAGATCAGCTACAAGCCGCAGTACGACAACTTCATCGGTGGCCGCTGGGTCGCCCCCACGAGCGGCGAGTACTTCGACGTCATCACGCCCATCAATGGCAAGGTCTACACCCGCGCCGCGCGCTCGGGTGCTGCCGACATCGAACTGGCGCTGGACGCGGCCCACGCAGCCGCCGACCGCTGGGGCAAGACCTCGGCTGGCGAGCGTGCCAGCGTGCTGCTCAAGATCGCCGACCGCATCGAGGCCAACCTGGAGCTGCTGGCCTACGCCGAGACGGTCGACAACGGCAAGCCGATCCGCGAAACCCTCAACGCCGACATCCCGCTGGCGGTGGACCACTTCCGCTACTTCGCCGGCTGCGTGCGCGCCCAGGAAGGTGGCATCAGCGAGATCGACAGCGACACCATGGCGTACCACATCCATGAGCCGCTGGGCGTGGTGGGCCAGATCATTCCCTGGAACTTCCCCATCCTGATGGCCGCCTGGAAGCTGGCGCCGGCCCTGGGCGCGGGCAACTGCGTGGTGCTCAAGCCCGCCGAGTCCACCCCCATCAGCCTGATGGTGCTGACCGAGCTGATCGCCGACCTGCTGCCGCCGGGCGTGCTCAACATCGTCAACGGCTTTGGCCGCGAAGCCGGCATGCCGCTGGCCACGTCCAAGCGCATCGCCAAGATCGCCTTCACCGGCTCGACCAGCACTGGCCGCGTGATCGCGCAGGCCGCCGCCAACAACCTGATCCCGGCCACGCTGGAGCTGGGCGGCAAGTCGCCCAACGTCTTCTTCGCCGACGTGATGGAGAAAGACGACAGCTTCCTCGACAAGGCCATCGAAGGCCTGGTGTTGTTCGCCTTCAACCAAGGCGAGGTTTGCACCTGCCCCAGCCGCGCGCTGATCCAGGAAAGCATCTACGAACCCTTCATGGAGCGGGTGCTCCAGCGCGTGAAGGCCATCCAGCACGGCAACCCGCTGGACACCAACACCATGATGGGCGCGCAGGCCTCCAAGGAACAACTGACCAAGATCCTGTCCTACCTCGATCTCGGCCGCCAAGAAGGCGCCAAGGTGCTGGCCGGTGGCGAGCAGGCCTACTTCGGCAACGAACTGGACGGCGGCTACTACGTGCAGCCCACGCTGTTCAAGGGCCACAACAAGATGCGCATCTTCCAGGAAGAAATTTTTGGCCCGGTGCTGGCCGTGACCACCTTCAAGGACGAGGCCGAGGCCCTGGCGATTGCCAACGACACGCTTTATGGCCTGGGCGCAGGCGTGTGGAGCCGCAACGGCAACGTGGCCTACCGCATGGGCCGCGCCATCAAGGCAGGCCGCGTGTGGACCAACTGCTACCACGCCTACCCGGCCCACGCGGCCTTCGGCGGCTACAAGGAATCGGGCATCGGCCGCGAAACCCACAAGATGATGCTGGACCACTACCAGCAGACCAAGAACCTGCTGGTGAGTTACAGCGAGTCCAAGCTGGGCTTCTTCTGAGCACGGCATGGTCGACAAGGTGATCGCCACCCCCGCCGCGCTGGCGCTGATCGAACAGCTCAAGCACCAGCACGGCCCGGGCCTGATGTTCCACCAGTCGGGCGGCTGCTGCGACAACAGCGCCGCCAACTGCTACTTGCTGGGCGAGCTGACCACCGGGGCGGGCGACGTGCTGCTGGGCGAGATCGGCGGCTGCCCGTTCTACATCAGCAAGAGCCAGTACGCGTACTGGCGCCACACCCAGCTCATCATCGACGTGATCGAAGGCCACGGCGGCACCTTTTCGCTGGAAGGTCCGTTGGGCAAGGCCTTTCACACCCGCTCGCGGGTGTTCACGGAGCACGAGTTGGCAGCGTTGGACGCACCTTCAGGAAGCACATAAGGTCATGCAGGTTTTGCATGTACCCGTCAGGTAACTGCCACCGGGCTTTCATAAAATACCCCTCCTTGGCCGACACGCGGCCCAGCGCCCAGGCCCACCGGCCTGCGGCACTGGAATTTCGCGCTGCACCCTGCACCCAGCACGCAGCCCCCGGGCGCCGACCGAGACGCAGTCCCTCAGCAGAGAAGGGAATACTGAAAAACGTCTCAACCCGCTTTGCCACGCGGGCGCTCCCTCCATGGTTTGAAGCGACGTTTTTCGAGATTCCGCTTTTTTACTTTGGAGCTGACCATGAACTCACCCGCCATGCAGGGCCTGACCATCCAGGCACCCGCACATGTCAAAAACGCCCGCCTGATCGCTTGGGTGGCCGACATGGCCGCCCTGTGCAAACCCGCGCGCATCCACTGGTGCGACGGCAGCGAGGCCGAATACAACACCCTGTGCGAACAAATGGTGGCCAGCGGCACCCTGAAGCGCCTGAACCCCGCCAAGCGTCCCAACTCCTACCTGGCCTGGTCCGATCCGTCCGACGTGGCCCGCGTGGAAGACCGCACCTTCATCTGCTCCGAAAAGCAGGAAGACGCCGGCCCGACCAACAACTGGAAAGCCCCGGCCGAGATGCGCGCCACGCTGCAGCCGCTGTTTGACGGCTGCATGGCTGGGCGCACCATGTACGTGATCCCGTTCAGCATGGGCCCACTGGGTTCGCACATCGCCCAGATCGGCGTGGAACTGACCGACAGCCCCTACGTGGTCACCAACATGAAGATCATGACCCGCATGGGCAAGGCGGTGTACGACGTGCTGGGCGTGGACGGCGAGTACGTGCCCTGCGTGCACACCGTGGGCGCACCGCTGGCCGAAGGCCAGGCCGACGTGTCGTGGCCTTGCAACCCGACCACCAAATACATCGTCCACTACCCCGAAACGCGCGAGATCTGGTCTTACGGCTCGGGCTACGGCGGCAACGCCTTGCTGGGCAAGAAGTGCCTGGCCCTGCGCATCGCCTCCACCATGGGCCGCGACCAGGGCTGGCTGGCCGAGCACATGCTGATCCTGGGCGTGACCTCGCCCGAGGGCAAGAAGTCGCACGTGGCCGCCGCCTTCCCCAGCGCATGCGGCAAGACCAACTTCGCCATGCTGATCCCGCCGCAAGGCCTGAACGGCTGGACGGTCACCACCATCGGTGACGACATCGCCTGGATCAAGCCCCACGCCGACGGCAAGCTCTACGCCATCAACCCCGAGGCCGGCTACTTTGGCGTGGCCCCCGGCACCAACACGCTGACCAACCCCAACTGCATGGCCAGCCTGACCAAGGACGTGATCTTCACCAACGTCGC
>DASUIK010000352.1:0-4099 GCA_036279795.1 Burkholderiaceae bacterium
GGCATGGGCCGCGCGATGCCATAGCCCTGCAGGTAGGTGCATCCCTCCTGGCACAGGAAGCTGCGCTGGCCTTCGTCTTCCACACCCTCAGCCGTCACATCCATGCCCAGGGTGCTCGCCAGCCCGATCACGCCTTTCACGATCGCACGGTCGTCGGCATCGGTGGCGATGTCGCGCACAAACGAGCGGTCGATCTTGAGCTGATGCGGCCGCAAGCGCTTGAGGTAGGCGAGGCTGGAATAGCCGGTGCCGAAGTCGTCGATGGCAAGGCGCACGCCCAGCTCCACCAGCCGGTCAATGATGCGCAGCGAGGTGTCGCTGTCGGCCATGAGCGCGCTTTCGGTCAGCTCCACCTCCACCTCCTGCGGTGCGATGCCGTGGCGGGCCATGGCATCGCGCAGGCTGTCCACCAGGCGGTGGTCGCGAAACTCCAGTGCCGACACGTTGATGGCCATCACCCCCGGGGTCAGGCCTTGCGCCTTCCAACGCGCCAGCTGAGCGCAGGCCTCATCGCGCACCCACAAGCCCATCTCGGCGATCAGGCCCGACTCCTCGGCGATGGTGATGAACTCACCCGGCGCGAGCAGCCCGCGCGCAGGATGGTTCCAGCGCAGCAAGGCCTCGCAGCCCACCAAATGGCCCTGCTGGGCATGCACCTGGGGCTGGTAATGCAGCACGAACTCGCGCCGCTCGATGGCTTCGCTGAGCTGCTGCTCCAGCGCCACGCTGGCCTGGCGACGGGTGTTGAATTCGGGCAGGAAAAAGCTGTAGCGCGCGCGGCCCAGGGACTTGGCCTGGTACATGGCCACGTCGGCGTGTTTCGCCAGGGTCTCGAAGTCGCTGGCGTCGTCCGGAAACATGGCGATGCCGATGCTGCCCGACACCCGTGCGGGCGTGCTGCCCAGTTGCACCGGGCGGGCCAGCGCCTGCAGCAGGCGCTCGCTGAGGGTCGCCAGCTCCTGCCAGTCCTCCACGTGCCGGGCCAGCACCATGAACTCATCGCCACTCTGGCGACACACCACGTCGGCCTCGCGCAAGGTGGCGCGCAGGCGCAGTGCCACCTCCATCAGCAGTTGGTCGCCCATGGCATGGCCCAGGGCGTCATTGATGGTTTTGAAGCGGTCCAGGTCCACGAACAGCAAGCCAAAACGCCGACCTTCGCGTTGCGCCTGGCCGATGTCGTGCTCCACCAGTTCTCGGAACAGGTTGCGGTTGGGCAGCCCCGTCAGGGTGTCGTACAAGGCCATGTGCTGGAGCTGGCGGTTTTTTTCTTCCAGCGCACCAAAGCTGTCCTGCAGCTGTTGCTGCACGTTGTGCATCAAGCGCCCCAGCTGCCCAATTTCGTCCAGCCGGCGCCGCTCCAGGGGAGCCGCATTGACCGCCCCGTGGGACGCCATGGCGCTGGCCAGGGCCTTGAGCCGCTCCACGGGCTGCGCCACCCGGCGCGTCAGGAACACGCTGAGCACCAGCAGGCTGGCGCACATCTGCAACAGCACCAGAGCCACCAGTTGCCACTGGGCCTGGCGCACAGCGGGCGATTTGTTGTCGGTGTCGAACCAGACCTGCAAAGAACCCAACAACAGGCCCTCGCGAAAAATCTCCTCGCGCCGCACCACCACATCCCCGACGGCTTCACCTCGGCGCAAGCGCGCAAATTCGGGATGTTTGCTGATTTCAATGGGCTGCGCATCGGGCCGCTCTTCGCGCACCTGCACGCCCACCACCGCAGGGTTGTCCAGCAGGCGCCGCATCGCGGCTTCGATGGCGGGTGTATCGATCGCCCACAGCGGATCACCCAGGGACGCCGATCCCACCACCATGATGGACTGGATGGACTCGGCCACCATCGTCTGGTGCTGGGTGTTGGCGATGCGCTGGCCGATGATGAGCAAGAGCAGCGCGGGAGTGACCAAGGTGACTCCCAGCACCCACAACAGGCTGGCGCGCAAACTGAGCCCGCCCCACCAACGCTGGCAGCGCGCCCACGGTGAACCCGATTCGCCGTCGGCCTGCTCGTCCAGCTCTGGCAGGAGACGGTCCATGGTCATCGGGACGGCGTCACCCGGTCCAGCTCTTTGTCGAAGCGGCGCAACACCTCCTCAGGCACACGCGTGTTGCAGTACAGGTGGCGGTCCAGACCGGGCCCCACATCCGAAAACCGAACCATGCGCAGCGCCCCTGGCGGGTGTTGGGCCATGAGCAACTGCCCCTCTTCCGGGGCCACCAGCAGCATGTCGGCACGCGAGGCCAACAGCATGCGCACCAGCTGCAAAGGCTCGCTGCCCGTGCTCACCCGGCGCACCCCAGGAGCGGACAACCACTGATCGACCTCGGCACCGTAGGAAAAACCTTCCTTGGTCAGCACCGTCTGTTTTCCCGATGCCAGGGTGGTGGCCAGCGCAACACCGTCGGCCAACGGCACATCGGCACGCACCAATGCCCCCATGGGCAGGTCGCGGTAGACGGGGCGGCTGAAGCGCCCCAATTTTTCACGCTCGGGGTTGCGAAACCAGCCCACTGCGCACACCGGCTCCTGGCCCGTCTGGACGAGCAGGAGTTGGCGTTGGCTGGGTGTCAATTCCCAGCGGAAGACGACGCCGGCACGCGTCAGGGCCTGGCTGATGGGCGAGGCCACCAATCCCTCCACCCCACCGCCCGGACGCTGAGCGGTGTAGGGCGGGCGCTCCTGATACACCAAACGCAGCGGGATGCTGGCCGTGCCCACCTCATTGCCCATGGCAACGCCAGAACCCAACAGACCGATCAGGCCGACCAGCCGAAGCGCGCTGCTGAGGACAGAAAACCACATGGACTCATTGTGCATGGCTCAAAATGCCCGGTCTAGCCAGTGTTCGAGCGCCTCAAAAACAGGGCCGGCGTCGCGCTCGTTGAAGATCTCATGGTAGAGATCGTCGAAGCCGTGGCTGAACACCACCTCGGGTGGCGCGGCTGCAGCAAACGCGCGGCTGCCAGCCGGGCGCACCAGCGCATCGGCGCCGGCATACAGCAACAAGGTGGGCAGCGTCCAGCGTGGCGCAGCGGCCAGGGTGACGGCGCTTTCTCGCTCAATGAAAAGCGCCAGCCGGGCGCTGATGCGGTCGTGCACTCGGGGATCGGCCTCGTAGGCGGCCACCACGGCCGGGTCGTGCGACAGCTTGCTGGCGTCCAGGCCATTGCCCAGCGCCAGGTTGGGGGCCAAGCGGTAAAGCACACGGATCAGCCCTTTTTGCCAGATTGAAAGCCCCGGGTCGAGCGCGGGCGAAGACAACACCAGGCCCTCGACCGGACGCAGCCGGCCCGCCACAAAACGCGCGGCCACCAGGCCGCCCATGCTGTGGCCCAGCAACACCATCGGGCAAGCCCACGGGTTGCAGCATTGCTCGCGGGTGTCGTCCACCACCTCGGCCAGGTCGGCCAGCAAGGCGTTATCGGCGGGCAGCACGCCACGGGCCCCGCCCGACTCGCCGTGCCCACGCTGGTCGTAAGCCCGCACTTGGAAACCCCAGGCGTTCAGGCGCCGGGCCACGTGGTCGTAGCGCCAGGCGTGTTCCCCCAGGCCATGCACGATGAGCACCACCGCACGCGGACGCTGCCCGGGGAACAGCGGCCAGTCGTAGACCGCGAGGTTTTCGCCGTCGCGCAGGGTGAACGGCGCCTGGGTGGTGGACACCATCCCGCGTTCAGGGCATGCGGGCAATGACCTGCGCCACCGCTGCGGTGAGGCGGCGCGCGTAGTCGAGGTGCAAAAACTCGTTGGGCCCGTGGGCGTTGCTCTTGGGGCCCAGCACGCCACACACCATCATTTGTGCGCTGGGGAAACCCTGGCTCAGCATGTTCATCAGCGGGATGGTGCCCCCTTGGCCGATGGCGCCGTAGCCGGCGCCATAGGCGGCCTGCGAGGCGTCGCGCAAGGCCTGATCAAACCAGGGCGTGATGGCCGGGGCGTTCCAACCGGTGGCGCCGCCCTCGGCCTCGAACGTGACCTTGGCCTGGTAGGGCGCGTTGTCTTCGAGCAAGGTCTTGAGCTGCTGCACGGCGGTGGGCGCATCCACCAGCGGCGGCAGGCGCAGGCTGAGCTTGAAGGCGGTGTAGGGGCGCA
>DASUIK010000353.1:0-3725 GCA_036279795.1 Burkholderiaceae bacterium
AACAGCGCGGCCGAGGCCGATTTCGCCCGCCAAGTGATGGCTGGCATCGTGGGCGAGGCCAACGTGCAAGTACAGGAACCCACCATGGGAGCCGAAGACTTTGCCTACATGCTGCAGGCCAAACCCGGCGCCTATTGCTTCATCGCCAACGGCGACGGTGCCCACCGCGAGATGGGCCACGGCGGCGGCCCCTGCACGCTGCACAACCCCAGCTACGACTTCAACGACGACCTGATCCCGCTGGGCGCCACCTATTGGGTGGAGCTGGCCACGCAATGGCTGGCCAAGCCCACCCAAGCCTGAGCACACAAGGACACCCCATGATCGATGTGAACGCGGCCTTCTCGGCCCGCTACGCGCAGGCGCGTGTCAAGTTTCTCGAAGGTGCCGCCGCCGCTGGCATGGCCATCCGCTCGTTTGAGCACCCACTCAAGGGCCGCGATGGCGAAACCCTGGCCATGGACGTGGCCCTGGACGGCCCGGCTGACGCACAAAACCTGCTGATCGTCAGCAGCGCCTGCCACGGTGTGGAAGGCTATTGCGGTTCGGGTGTGCAGGTGTTTGCCACGCACGATGCCGAGTGGCGCGCCAAGGCCCGAGCCGCTGGCGTGGCGGTGCTCTACATCCACGCGCTCAACCCGCACGGCTTTTCGCACGTGCGCCGCGTGACCAACGAAAACGTGGATCTGAACCGCAACTTTCAGGACTTCTCGCAACCGTTGCCGGTCAACGCCGCCTACGCCGACATCCACGACCTGCTGTTGCCCGCCCAGTGGCCGCCGACGGCCGAGAACAACGCGGCCATCGCCGACTACATAGCGCGCAACGGACAATTGAAATTCCAGGCCGCCGTGTCGCAAGGCCAACACCAGTTTGCCGACGGCCTGTTCTTTGGTGGCACTGCGCCCACGTGGAGCAACACCACCCTGCGCGAGGTGCTGCGCACCTACGGCCGCCAAGCCAAGCGCATCGCCTGGATCGACCTGCACACGGGTCTGGGCCCCAGCGGTTTGGGCGAGCGGATTTTTGCCTGCAGAGACGACAAGGCCGCGTTCGAGCGCGCCAAGGCCTGGTGGGACCCCAAGGGCGAGACCCGCATCACCTCCATTTACGACGGCTCATCCACATCCGCCTTCCTGACCGGCCTGATGTGGATCTCGATCTACGAGGAGTGCCCGCAGGCGGAGTACACCGGCATCGCCATGGAGTACGGCACCCTGCCCTTCAACGAGGTGAGCCAGGCCCTGCGCGCCGACCACTGGTTGCACAAGCACCCAGAAGCGCCCGCGGAACAACATGCCGCCATCAAACAACAACTGATGGACGCCTTCTACACCGACACCGACGCGTGGCGCGGCCAAATCATCAGCCAGGCGAGGCAGGCCATGTTCCAGGCGGTGGAGGGCTTGTCGGCTTAACCCCGATCCGGCGCGGGGCCGCCCCAAGCCGGATCAGCCCCTCGGAGAGCAGCGACCCGCGCTGTGGCGGAGCGTGGGGCTCAACCAAACCGGCGTGAGGCGATTTCCAGCAGCCCGTCAAAAATCAGGCTCTCCACCAGCTCGCACTGCACCGACATGCTCGGTGCCATTTTCCAGCCGGCGCCACCGGTCATGAAAACCACCGGCTCCTCGCCCGTGTGGTGCTTGAGGTTTTCCACCATGCGTTGCACAGCGCCGGCGATGGCGAAGGTGCCGCCGCTGGTGAGCGCATCGCTGGTGTTGGTGGGGAAGTCGCGCACCTCGCCGGTGGGCACGTGCAGACCCGCCGTGCCCGATTCAAGCGCGCGCAACATGATGCCGTGGCCCGGCAGAATGATGCCGCCCAGAAAGCGGCCGCTCGCGTCGATGGCCTCCACCGTGACGGCCGTGCCCACCATCACCACCACACAGGGCTTGTGCCGGCCGCTGGCGCGCAGGTGCTGCAAGGCACCGATCATGGCGATCCAGCGGTCCGAACCTAGGCGCGCGGGGTGGTCGTAGCCGTTGGTGAGGCCGGCCTCGGCGTTGCCCGACACCACCCACTGCGGCGTGGTGTCCCACAGCTCCATCTGCTCCTCAACCCGGCGCTTGACCGCGTCGCCCGCCACCACACAGCCCAGCATGCGGTGCGGCACAGGCAGCGCGGCCCAGTCGCCTTCGGCCAGGGTTTCGATGTTCTCAAGGAACTGCGCACCGTGCGCCAGCACGCGTGCGCCCACGTGGGGATGTTCGTACATCGCCCACTTCAGGCGGGTGTTGCCCACGTCCAAAGCCAGAAACGTCATGGGCGCATTATGACCAAGCCATGACGCGGGTTTTCCCAGCCCGTTTCAGGCAGCGAGCACAGGGCGGGGAATGGGGTGCAAGCGTTCGTAGGCGCGGGCTGCGCGCAGCACCTGTGCATCGCCGAACATGGGACCCACGAACTGTAGACCAATGGGCAGCCCATCGCGGGTGAGGCCACAAGGGATGGTGCAGGCAGGCTGCTGGGTGAGATTGAACGGGTAAGAGAACGGCGTCCAGCCCAGCATGGCAGCAGGGTCCATGGGGGTGTGCCCCGCCGGCTTGGCGTCGAAGGCCGGGATGGACACGGTCGGGGTCACCAGCACGTCATAGCGCTGCATGAACTGCCGCATGTGCGAGCCCAACGCCCCCCGCTTCAGGTTCAGCTGCTGCACCTGCAGCGCGCTGTAGCGGCCACCGATCTCGGCCTCGGTGCGGAAGTCGGGATCGGTCAGCGCCTGCTGCTCGGGTGTGAGCGTGTTCCACACGGTCCAGGCCCCCAGGAACCACAGACCGGTGCTGATGTCCAGCGGATCGTCAAAGCCGGGGTCCACCTGCTCCACCACGGCGCCGAGGTCGGCCAGCTGCTGCACCGCCGCAGCGACGGCGGCCGCCACCTCGGGGTCCACATTCTTGGCGTAACCCAGCGTCGGCGAGTAAGCGATGCGCCAGCCCCGTATGCCGTCGTCGAGACCGTTCAGGTAGTCGGTGCTGTCGGGCGGCAGCGAGGTCCAGTCGCGCGCGTCGGGCTGCTTGATGACGTTCATCATCAAGGCCGCATCACGCACGCTCATGGTGTGTGGGCCAAGATGAGCCACCGTGCCAAAAGGCGACAGCGGGTAGGCCGGCACACGGCCAAAGCTGGGCTTGAGGCCGAAGTTGCCGCAAAACGCCGCCGGAATGCGCACGCTGCCCGCGCCGTCGGTGCCCACGCTCAACGGCCCCATGCCGGCGGCCACGGCCGCAGCGGTGCCTCCGGACGAGCCGCCCGGCGTCTTGGCCGGGTTCCATGGGTTGCGGGTGACACCGGTCAGCGGCGAGTTGGTTTCGCCCTTGCAGCCGAATTCGGGCGTGGTGGTTTTGCCCAGCAGCACCGCGCCGGCCTCGCGCAGGCGGGCGGTGGCGGGGGCGTCCACGTCCCAAGGCTGGTCGGGGTTCACCGTGCGGCTGCCGCGGAACGTGGGCCAGCCCTTGGTCAGGATGAGGTCTTTGATGGAGGTGGGCACACCGTCCAGCGGGCCACAAGGCGCACCCTGTTGCCAGCGCGCCTCGCTGGCGCGAGCGCTGGCCAGGGCGGCTTCGTGGTCGACCACACAAAAGGCGCGCAGCGCGGGGTTGTGGCGGGCTATGCGGGCCAGCACCGCCTCTGTGGCCTGCACCGGCGAGGCCTGGCCGCCGCGGTACAGGTCGAGCAGTTGCGAGGCGGAGCAATCTGCGAGGTCTGAGGGCAACGCGGCGGGCTGG
>DASUIK010000354.1:0-5871 GCA_036279795.1 Burkholderiaceae bacterium
GGCATGGGCATGTACGCGCTCAAGCTGTACTACGACACCGACGAATCGCGCGAGGGCGTGGCTGCGCTGAGCGAGAAGCGCAAACCCAACTTCAGGAAGTTCGTGAAGTGACCGAGGCGTGCAGCGGCTTCAGCCCAACACCCGCTGCACCGTCCACAAAACGCCCACCACCACAATGGCCGACGAGCCACCCACCACCACCACCCACCGGTAGAACGCCGTGTGCCGCAACCACCAGGCGAGCGGGAAAAACGCCAGCACGATGGCGAGTTGACCCAGTTCAACCCCCAGGTTGAAGCCACCCAGCGCCACCGCGAGCTGCTGCGCTGGCAGACCGAGGTCGAGCAGCACGTTGGCAAATCCAAACCCGTGGATGAGCCCAAACACAAACGCCAGCCGCCAACGCCGCACCGACCACCAACCCAGCAGGTTGTTGATGGCGGCCAACACCACCGAGATGGCGATCACCGGTTCGATGAAGCTGGCCGGTGGCTCGACCCACTGCAACACGGAGAGGCTCAGGGTGATGGAATGGGCCACGGTGAAGGCGGTGACCACTGCCAGCACCTCCATGAAGGCTGGGCGCAACCGTGGCTCGGCCTGCCAATGCGTGACCCACTGGCGCGCCGGCGTCAACGGCGCCAGCACCAGCAAGCTCAACAGAAACAGGATGTGATCGATGCCGATCCAGATGTGCCAGACGCCCTCGACGATGTAGCGCCCCAGCACCTCGGTGGCCGAAGGGTTGCTGGCCGGCAGCACTGTCCGGGGACGCTCGGGGCTCAAGATCGCGCTGGTCTGCACCTGGGGCCAATCGATGCGCAGCAAGGCGCGGTGCAGGTTGTCCCGATCGAACAACAACGTGTAGGCCAGTGTCAGCCCCTGCCCACGCTGGTCCAATCCAGGCGGGCAGTTCACGCGCCACGCCACGCTGAGGTAAACGCCATCGGCGCGTTCGCTGGCCTGGGTGTCGATGGGATTGAGCACACAGGTGCTGGTCTCGCTGCCCAGGCGCATGCCTTTCACCAACCACGCCAGCACCTCCGGGCTGCGCGCGGCCACCTCCGACCACACCACCTGCCCATCGCGGTCGGCGTCCAGGTCGAACACCACGTCGATGTCACGCAGGTGCAGGTCGGTGCGCAAGACGGACGCGCCCTCGCGTTCACTCAAGATCAGGTAGCTGGTGCTGCTCGAATGCGCCCATGCGGTGCTGGCAGCCACCCACAGCAGCAGGCACCACAGCCCATGCCAGGCGCCCTTGTGTGTCAAAGCGCGGCTCATGGTCAGGGACGGCCGAGGGCGGCCTTGAGTTGGGGTGCCAGCGCCTGCAGCGCTGGTTCGGTGTAGCCCGTGCGAGCCATCCAGTCGAGCACAGGCGCGGCCGCCTTGGCCTGCTGGAGCTTGAGCGCGGCCTCGGCCAGCAGCACCGCATCGGGCGGCTCGTTCTGCGATTTCCAGTTCGCCACCGCCAGCGAGAGGCCTTCGGCCACGTCCTGCCCGTACCGGATCAGGTACACCATGCGGGGTCGCTCGATCAGCTCATCGCCGCGTTCCGTCTGGCTGCCCATGCGCTGCTTCACCAACGCAGCCAGCCGCGCGGTGTCGGGGTCACCCAGGCCCTGACTGGCCAGCAGCGACTGCACCAGCAAGGCATCGCTTGGCGTGGCTTGGGGGTTGGGTCCCGCCGCGATGCGCCGCGCCTCGGCAAAACGACGCTGCCCATTGAGCAACTCGGCGAGAGCCAGGCGCACGGTGTGAGCACGTGGCTGCTGCAACAGGTGCTGCTCCCACACCGCGATGGCCCGCGCGGGCTCACCAGCCACCCGCCACGCCTCGCCCAGATGGAAGCGCAGCCAATCCTGCGAGCCACTGTCCTGAAACTCGGGCCGCTTCACGGTCCGCTCCAACAATGCCGCGCCTTCGGCCGCACGCCCCGTTCGGTACAGGAGCACGGCGTTGCAGGCCTCGCCCTCACCGGCGCCAAAACGCTGCAGCAGGTGGTCGCAGTCCTTGCGGGCCTCGGCCATGTCGGACACCAGCAGGTGAACCACAAACCGCCACGACCAGAAGGCCGACCGTTGCCCGTCCAGCGCGATGGCGGCGTTGAAATCCGCCAGGCCGCCGGCAAAATCGTGAAAACCCTGCCGCACCAGGCCCCGCACAAAATGGCCTTCGGCCGTCAACGCCGTGGCGTCCCACCAGGGGAGCAACGCCGCCTTGGCGGCGCCAAACCAGCGCAGATCGCCATCGTTGATCCCCACCTGGAAGGCGGCGCGCGCGTAACGGACTGCAAATGACATGTCTTTTGGATCGCGCCGCCAGTCGCGTTCGGCCGCGCGCAGGTTGCTGTCGCTGGCCGCTACGGCATGGACCGACACGGGCAGCACCACCTGCGCAGGCCCGGGCGTGAAGCGGGTTTGCGCTTGGGCCGCCACGGGCGCCCACCCGGCGATCGCTGCGGCACAAACCACGCCACACAATAGTTGAGTTGGAAATAGGTGATCCGCAGCGAGCTTCTGTGCTTTCATGGGTCAGGCTATCCTGCGCGAGCGCTGAAATGGGTCAGCGCATTCTGCGTTGTTTCCTACACGTTTGCTCAACTGAGGTGAATCATGAAATTTCTGATCGCTGCCATCGCTTCCGCCTTCGTGTTTGCGTCCATGCCCACCATGGCTGCCAGCCACGGTGGCGGCAAGATGGAAGACTGCTCCAAGAAAGAAAACGCCGACAAGCCGGAGTGCAAGAAGAAGTGATTCGGCACCTGCCATGACAAAGGCCCCCGCGGGGGCCTTTGTTTTGGGCGAACCACAGGGCGGCTCAGGCAAGCCAGTTTTTGACGCGCTGGCCCAACACGTCGGTGCTGATGCCGTACCGGTCGTGCAGCGTTGGCAAGGCACCGGCATCCAGGAAGGCGTCGGGCAAGCCGGCGAGGCGAAAACGCGCAGGCGCCACACCGTTCTGCATCAGGCTGCTGGCCACGGCTTCACCCAAGCCACCCACCACCGAGTGGTTCTCGGCCACCACCACGAGACGCGGTTTGCGCAGCACCTCGGCCAGGATCGTGACTTCGTCCAGGGGCTTGATGGTCGGACAGTGCAGCACGGCCACGCCGATATTGTCGGCCTGGAGCTTCTGCGCCACTTCCAGCGCGCGCATCGTCATGAAGCCGCTGGAGATGATGAGCACCTCGTCACCGTCCACCAGGCGCTTGGCCTTGCCCAGCTCAAACTGGTAGTCGTATTCGTCCAGCACCAAGGGCACGTTGCCGCGCAGCAAGCGCATGTAGACCGGGCCGTTGTACGCCGCGATCTGCGGCACGGCCTGCTCGATGTCCAACGCGTCGCAGGGATCGACGATGGTCAGTCCGGGCACACCGCGCATCATGGCCAGGTCTTCGGTGGCCTGGTGGCTGGGGCCGTAGCCGGTGGTCAGTCCCGGAAGGGCACAGCACATCTTCACGTTCAGGTGTTCCTCGGCGATCACCTGGTGGATGAAGTCGTAGGCGCGGCGCGTGCCGAACACCGCGTAGGTGGTGGCGAACGGGATCAGGCCTTCCTTGGCCATGCCACCGGCCGCGCCCATCAGCAGCTGCTCGGCCATGCCCATCTGGTAAAAGCGCTCGGGGTAGGCTTGCGCAAACAGGTGCAGGTCGGTGTACTTGGCCAGGTCGGCGGTCATGCCCACGATCTCGGGGCGGTTTGCGGCCAGCTCCACCAGAGCCTTGCCAAACGGTGCGGGCTTCACGCGCTGCCCTTCGCCCGCGATGGAGGCGATCATGGCAGAAGTGGTCAGGCGCGGTTTTTTCTCGGCAACGGTGTTCATGCGGTGGCTCCTTCGGGTGCAGTCTGGTCGAGGATGGCGAGGGCCTGCTGCCACTCGGGCGGGTCCACGCGGATGAAGTGGTTCTTGTCGCGCGTTTCAAGGAAGGGCACGCCTTTGCCCATCAGGGTGTTGAACAGGATCACGCGCGGCTTGGCTTCTTTGAGGTGGCGCGCGGTGTCGAAGGCCGTGAGCACGGCGGCCAGGTCGTTGCCGTCGATGCGCTGCACATGCCAGCCAAACGCGGCCCACTTATCGGCCAGCGGTTCGAAGCCGAGGATCTTGCTGCTGGGGCCGTCGGCCTGCTGGTTGTTGATGTCGACCAGGCAGATCAGGTTGTCGAGCTGGTGGTGTGCGGCCGACATGGCAGCTTCCCAGGTCGAACCCTCGTCGAGCTCGCCGTCGCTCATGGAGTTGTAGACGAAGGCCGGGTTCTTCTTCTGCTTGAGCCCCAGCGCCATGCCCACGCCGATGATGAGACCCTGGCCCAGCGAGCCGCCCGAGATTTCCATGCCCGGGGTGTAATTGGCCATGCCGCTCATGGGCAGGCGGCTGTCGTCGCTGCCGTAGGTCTCCAGCTCCTCCTGGGGAATGACACCTGCCTCGATCAGCGCGGCGTAATGAGCGATGGCGTAGTGGCCGTGCGAGAGCAAGAAGCGGTCGCGGCCTTCCCATTCGGGCTCGTCGGGCTTGAGGTTCAGCGCATGACCGTAGGCCACGGCCAGCACATCGGCCCAGCCCAGCGCCTGGCCAATGTAGCCCTGGCCCTGGACCTCGCCCATGCGAAGCGCGTAGCGGCGGATGCGGTGGGCGCACTGCGCCAACGCCGCCAATGAGGCTGCGGATGAAGTCATGGAAATGCTCCTGAAAGAAAAGGGGGCGTGCTCAGCGCAGGATGGAAGCGGGCACGTAGGACACCAGGGCCAGCACAAGGAAGGCGACGAAGTAGAAGGGGCCAAGTTCGCGCACCGTCTGGCCCACCTTGACCTTGGCAAGCGCACTGGTGATGAACAGCGTGGTGCCCACCGGGGGCGTGTACAGCCCCACCGCCAGGTTCACCACCATCATGATCCCCAGCTGCACCGGGTCCATGCCGATGCTGGCGGCCATGGGCAGGAACACCGGGGTGAGCAGCAGGACGGCGGCGGGCAAGTCGATGAACATGCCGATGAACAGCATCAGCAGGTTCATGATGAGGATGACGATCCAGGCCTGGTCGACGTTCTGCGTCACCCAGCCCGCCACGCCCGCCGGCATCTGGTCGAAGGTCAGCAGCCAGCCGATGGCGGCGGACGCCATGATGACCAGCAGCACAACGCCTGTGGCAAGGCCCGAATGCACCACGGCCTCGTTCAAGCGCTTCCAAGACAGGTCTCGGTAGACCACAACGGACACCAAGGCCGCGTACAGCGTGGACAACACCGCCACCTCGGTGGGCGTGGCGATGCCAAAACGCAAGAAAACCACGATGAGCATCGGCAACAGCAACGCAGGCGAGGCGTACAGCAGGTGGGTGCGGAACACAGTCCAGTCGATGGGCGTGGTGTCGCGCGGGAAGTTGCGGCGTTTGCCCACCCACCAGCACATGACCATGAAGCCCCCACACATCAGCAAGCCCGGCAGGATGCCCGCCACGAACAGCGCCGCGATGGAGGCGTTGGCCGTCAGCGCGAACAGGATCATGGGGATGGAGGGCGGGATCAGGATGTCGATGGTGGCCGCAGCGGCCAGCGTCGCGGCCGAGAACGCGGGCGGGTAACCCAGGCGCTTGTGCCAAGGAATGAGCAGCGAGCCGATGGCCGAGGCATCGGCCACGGCCGAACCTGACACACCACCGAACAGCGTGGACGACAACACGCCCACCTGCGCCGGGCCACCGTGAAAGCGGCCGATCAGCGTGCTCAACACGCCCACCAGCGCGGCGCCCAGGCGCCCGCCCATCATGAGTGAGCCGGTGAGCATGAAGAAGGGGATGGCGATCAGCGGAAAGCTTTGCACCTGCGCCACCATCTGTTGCACCAGCAGGTCCAGCGGGATGCGGTCGGACGA
>DASUIK010000355.1:0-3751 GCA_036279795.1 Burkholderiaceae bacterium
ACCGATGGCGCGCGCCGACACCGCACTCGGCAGCGAATGTGAGAACAGCGACTCAAACAGGCTGAGCTTGTACTGCGATGCGAAGTTGCCCAGGGCCTGCAAGGTGGTGTGACCAATGCCGCGTTTGGGCGTGGTGACCGCACGCATGAAGGCCGGGTCGTCGTCGTTGTTGGTGATCAGGCGCAACCAGGCGCACAGGTCCTTGATCTCGGCGCGGTCGAAAAAGCTCTGCCCGCCCGACACCTTGTAGGGGATCTGCGCGCGGCGCAACGCCGTCTCAAACGGCCGCGCCTGGTGGTTGGCGCGATAAAGAATCGCGAAGTCCTTGAACTCCTTGTGGCTGGAGTTGGCGCGCAGGCTTTGGATGCGCGCCACCGCGCGCTCGGCCTCGTGGTCCTCGTGGTCGGCGTCCACCACACGCACCGGTTCGCCTTCGCCCAGGTCGCTCCACAGCGTTTTGGGAAACAGCTTGGGGTTGGGGCCAATGACGTTGTTGGCCGCGCGCAGGATGGCGCTGGTGGAGCGGTAGTTCTGCTCCAGCTTGATGACGCGCAGCTCGGGGAAGTCCTGCGGCAGCTTCTTGAGGTTGTCCAGCGTGGCGCCGCGCCAGCCGTAAATGCTCTGGTCGTCGTCGCCCACTGCCGTGAAGCGCGCGCGTTCGCCCACCAACAGCTTGAGCAACTCGTACTGCGTGGCGTTGGTGTCCTGGTACTCGTCCACCAGCACGTGGCCCATCTGCTTCTGCCACTTCTCACGCACCTCGGCGTGATCGCGCAGCAGCTTGAGCGGCAGCGAAATCAGGTCGTCAAAGTCCACACTCTGGTAGGCGCTCAGGCGTTCTTCATACCGGGCCATGAGCACGGCGATGTGACGCTCGTTGTCGTTGGTGGCTTGCGCCAGCGCCTCGGCCGCGTTCAGTCCGGCGCTTTTCCACGCGCTGATGGCCCACTGCCACTGGCGCGCGGTAGCGGTGTCGCTGGTGGCACCGCAGTCCTTGAGGATGCTGGTGATGTCGTCGGTGTCGAGGATGCTGAACTGTTGCTTGAGCCCCAACACCGCGCCGTCCTGACGCAGCAGGCGCACACCCAGCGCGTGGAAGGTGCAGATCAGCACGTCCTTGGCCGGCTTGCCGATCAGCGACTTGGCGCGCTCGCGCATTTCGGCTGCGGCCTTGTTGGTGAAGGTGATGGCCGCGATGCGCTTGGCCTCCAGCCCGGCCTGCACCAGCCTGCCAATCTTGTGGGTGATCACCCGCGTTTTGCCCGAGCCGGCACCGGCCAGCACCAGGCAGGGCCCACCGAGGTGGTTGACAGCGTCTTGTTGGGCTTGGTTGAGACCGGCGGACATGGGGCGAACAGGCAAAGCGATCGATCATACCCAGCCCCACCGCGCTGGCGGCAAGCCCCCCTCCAGTTGCTGAGACAATCCCCAGCGTGCTGCAAGTCCTCCTCGTCACCTTCCCCTTCTTCGCGCTCGTGCTGGCCGGTTACATCGCGGCGCGGCGGCGCATGCTGCCGCTGGAGGCCATCCCGGGGCTGAACGGCTTTGTGCTGTTTTTCGCGCTGCCGTGCATGTTGTTCCGCTTCGGCTCCACCACACCCATTGCCAACCTGCTCGACGGCGCGGTGGCGGGCATCTACCTGCTGTGTGCGCTGGTGATGGTGGGCTTTGCCATCGTGATGACCATGAACCGGCGCATCCGCTGGAACGACGCCTCGCTGGGCGCGCTGGTGGCGGCCTTTCCCAACACGGGATTCATGGGTGTGCCGCTGATTGCCGCGCTGCTGGGGCCGCAGGCGGTGGGCCCGGTGATCGTGCTGATCACCGTGGACATGGTGATCACCAGCTCGCTGTGTGTGGCGCTCTCGCGGCTGGACACGCCGGGCGGCGCAACGCAGGCCGGCAAAAATGCGCTCAAGGGCGTGCTGGCCAACCCGATGCCCTGGGCCATCATCCTGGGCGCGGTGGCCTCGGCCGTGGAATTCAAACTGCCCGGCCCAGTAGAAAAAACCGTGTGGCTGCTGGCCGACGCAGCTTCGCCGGTGGCCCTGTTCACCATCGGCGCGGTGCTGGCGCGTTCGCAGATGACCTCCAACCACCCCATGCCCCTGAGCGACTACCTGCCAGTGGCGCTGATGAAGCTGCTGCTGCACCCACTGCTGGTGCTGCTGGCCGGCATGAGCGCCATCCAGCTCGGCGTGGCGCTGGACCCGTTTGCCCTCAAGGTCATGGTGCTGGTGGCGGCCCTGCCCAGCGCCAGCAACGTCTCACTGCTGGCCGAACGACTGGGCGCCGACAACGGGCGCATCGCCCGCATCATCCTGGTGTCCACTGCAGCGGCCTTCCTGAGCTTCTCGGGAGCGGTGTCACTCACCCGATAGGCGAATAGCGATCATCTATTGATGACATATTTACAATTGGTTTGCGCAATGCTTCGAGCAAACCTACAGTGAGGGCTCCACCACACACCGGAGCCCTCCATGACAGCGTCACACACCGTCTCCATGCTGAGTTTGCCGGCCGAGTGGCTGGATCGCCTGGCCGCCCTCGCGCTGGCCAGCTGACCTGCTTTCGCAACTTACAGGAGAACTGACATGACCCACCCCTCCACCGAAGCCAAGTGCCCCTTCCATGCCGCGGGCGGTGCACGCGCCACGCACGGCGCGCAGTCCAACGCCGACTGGTGGCCCAATCAGCTCAACCTGTCCATCCTGCACCAGCACCAGGCCGTGTCCAACCCCATGGACCCGGACTTTGACTACGCCGAAGCCTTCAAGAAGCTGGACTTCCAGGCCCTGAAAAAAGACCTTGCCGCGCTGATGACCGACAGCCAGGACTGGTGGCCGGCCGACTACGGCCACTACGGTGGCCTGTTCATCCGCATGGCCTGGCACGCCGCCGGCACCTACCGCACGGCCGATGGTCGGGGTGGCGCCAACACCGGCAACCAGCGTTTTGCGCCACTCAACAGCTGGCCTGACAACGGCAACCTCGACAAGGCCCGCCGCCTGCTGTGGCCCATCAAGCAGAAGTACGGCAACGCCATTTCGTGGGCCGACCTCTTCATCCTCGCCGGCAACGTGGCCATGGAAACCATGGGCTTCAAGACCTTCGGTTTCGGCGGCGGTCGCGCCGACATCTGGGCGCCGGAAGAGGACATCTACTGGGGCGCTGAAAAAGAGTGGCTGGCCACCAGCGACAAACCCAACAGCCGCTACAGCGGCGACCGTGAGCTGGAGAACCCGCTGGCCGCCGTGCAAATGGGCCTGATCTACGTGAACCCCCAGGGCCCGGACGGCAAACCCGACCCGGTCGCTGCGGGCAAGGACGTGCGCGAAACCTTCGCACGCATGGCCATGAACGACTACGAGACCGTGGCCTTGGTGGCGGGCGGCCACACCTTCGGCAAGATGCACGGTGCCGGCGACGCCGCCCTGGTGGGCCCCGAACCCGAGGCCGCACCCATGGAAGCAATGGGCCTGGGCTGGATCAACCAGCACGGCAGCGGCAAGGGCGGCGACACCACCACCAGCGGCTTTGAAGGCGCCTGGAAACCCAACCCCACGCAGTGGGACATGGGCTACCTCAAGGTGCTGTTCAAGTACGACTACGAACAAATGACCACCGCCGCCGGCGCCATCCAATGGCGCGCCAAGAACGTGGCACCCGAAGACATGGTGGTGGACGCCCACGACCCCAGCAAGAAGCATCCGCCCGTGATGACCACGGCCGATCTCTCGCTCAAGTTCGA
>DASUIK010000356.1:0-2165 GCA_036279795.1 Burkholderiaceae bacterium
GTGCCGCCCGAGCGGCTGGCGCGACTGCGCACCCAGATCGAAGCCAGGCCCGGCCAGCCCATGGACCCGGTGCGCGCCGAACAGGACCTGCAGCGCCTGGCCGCCAGCGGCGACTACATGCGCGCGGACTACCGGCTGGCCACCGCAGCCGGGGGCGAGGGGCTGGTCTACCAGCTCGCGGAAAAGGGCCTGGGCCAGAACCACTTCCGCCTGGGCCTGGACCTGCGCACCGACTTCCGAGGCTCGGGCGAATTCAACCTGCGCATCAGCCACAACCGCCACTGGGTCAACGACCAGGGCGCCGAGTGGCGCAACCGCATCCAACTGGGTGAAAAGAGTGGCCTCTACTCCGAGTTCTTCCAACCCCTGGACCGCAGCGCCGGCTACTTCGTCTCCACCTACTTCGACCACTGGCTGAGGCGCTTCGACCTCTATGGCAACGACAACCAGGCCACTGCGGTGTACCGGCGCCGCGAGACCCGCATCGGGCTGGACCTGGGCACCACCCTGGGCCGCGACGGTGCCTTCGGCGACGCCCGCCTGGGCTGGTTCGGCGCCCGCCGGGTCACCATCCCCGACCTCATTGCTGGCTACGCCGCACGCGACCTGGAACGCGTGGGCTGGACCGAACAAGGCCTGCGCCTGGCCGTGGTGTCCGACCAACTGGACCACGCCAACTTCCCGCTGTCGGGCTACCGGTTGCGCGCCGAGGCCATCACCGGCCGGCGCGACCTGCTGGGGGTGCGCCAGGGCTTTCACCGCCAGGAACTCAGCGGCACCTACGCCCTGAGCGCCGGGCGCGACACGCTCAACCTGCACCTGCGCCTGGCGCGCTCCAGCTCGCTGCCGCTGGGCGCCATCGACGAGTACTCGCTGGGCGGCTTCCACCAGCTCTCAGGCTACCGCGTGGGCCAGATCATCGGCAACGATCTGGCGCTGCTGCGCCTGACCCACTACCGCCGCCTGGACCTCAACCCCGGCATCGCCCGCGCACTGTTCGCGGGTGCCACGCTGGAGCTGGGCAATGCGTGGGAACGGGGCGACACGCCCCGCCTGCGCGACCTGCGCCTGGGCAGCAGCGTGTTCCTGGGCGCGGACACCGGCGTGGGACCGGTCTACCTGGCCCTGGTGCACGCGCCCAAGGGCTTCACCGGGGTGTACTTTTTCCTCGGACGGCCCTGACCGCCACTGAATGGTTCAGACGTGGCCGAAGTCCCGCCGCAGCGTGGGCAGGCCCACACCGGCGGCGTCAAAACCGCCGTCCACCGCCAGCACCTGGCCCGTCACGTAGCTGGCCTCGGCCGAACACAGGAAACCAATGCCGTTGGCGATTTCCTCCTCAGAGCCGTAGCGGGCCAGCGGGATGGTGTCGTGGTAGTCGGCACGGATGGCCGGTGTGTGCACTTGCAAGGCCATGGCCGTTTCCACCGGACCGGGAGCGATGGCGTTGCAACGTATGCCCAGCCCCGCCAGCTCCACCGCCTGCTGTTTGGTGAGGTGGATCAGCGCCGCCTTGCTGGTGCCATAAGCCACACGCAGCGTGCTGGCACGCAGGCCCGAAATGGAGGCGATGTTGACGATCGCACCGCCACCGTGGCGCCGCATCACCGGCACCACCGCCTGGGAACACAGGAACACGCCATCGAGGTTGGTGGCCATCACCATGCGCCACTCCTCAAAGCTGGTTTGAACCATGGGCTTGAACACCGCCACGCCGGCGTTGTTCACCAGCGCGGCGATGCGGCCCCAGGTGGTTTCCACCTGCGCCACCATGGCCTTCACCTGGGCCGGATCAGACACATCGCAGTGCACCGCCACCGAGGCACCGGGCCAAGCCTGGGCCAGCTGTGCCTGCGCGGCATCTAGGGTGGGCGCGTCGCGGTCGATCAACGCCACGCGCCAACCGCGCGCAATAAACCAGCGCGCGCTGGCCAGGCCAATGCCCCGGGCTGCGCCGGTGACGATGGCCACCTTGGGTGGAACGGGTGCAGTCATCGTGATCAGTTCCGTGTCTGGTCCACAAGCTTGTTCTTGGCAATCCAGGGCATCATGGCGCGCAGCTGGGCACCCACCACTTCGATGCTGTGGTCGGCCGTGTTGCGGCGGCGGGCCGTCATGGACGGGTAGTTCAGGCGGCCTTCCTGGATGAACATCTTGGCGTAGTC